>NZ_CP059973.1:1515812-1818975 GCF_009193295.2 Bacteroides luhongzhouii
GTCCGCCTTCCGGTCTCATATAGAGGTTATCACCCGTAGAAAGCACTTTAAGCTGTTGGCTGAAGTCTGATTTCGATGCGTGGCTACCTTCGGAGTAATGTAAGTTGAATGTTCCCGAATGATTGTAGCGGAATGTGATATCGGATACTTTTACGTTGGCAATTTCCGGTGTGTTTCTCTTACCCTGGTTGGTGAAACGGAGTACCCATTCCACGGTATTGAAGTCGGTAAAGCCTTTTACTTCACATTCTACCTTTAGTCCTCCGGATGGCTCACGGTAAGTATAAAGGTATTTCAAGACCTTGGGATCATCACTTTTCTGACGGGTAGCCGTGTAAGACCAGCTTTTGATAAACTCCTGTGAGGATTTGCCTCCATATTCAAAAGAGAAAGGAGGGACAACACCGCGGGCAAAATGAGTGGCTATCCATTGGCTGGTGTTTACCGGTCGGTCATTCATGCGGGCTACCGTCTGTCCTGTTCCGTTGTGAGGAAACAGAAGCAGAATGAATAGATAATATAATATTCTTTTTTTCATTCTTTATTCGGTTTTTCGTTGGTAACTTTATATTTCAATAATAAGGAACTATGCGGCTTTTCAAGCATGAGTACCAACTGGTCTGCCAGTTCTTTTCCCTGATAGGTTTTGCTCTGTTTGGTATCCATGTCTGTTACTGTATAGTATTTATCCGGATTTACTCCCGAAAGTCTGACGGTAATTTGTTTGTCTTTAGAGGCAGCTCTGCGGAAAGCTACGATAATTCCACTGTCGTCTGACGGACGGTGCATCTGATAGGCTAACCAGATACTATCCCGAGTCATGTCTTCTGTACCGGTTAGTGGATAGTAGTCTTCGTAATAGTAAGGTCTGATTTCATGGAATTCTTTCAGACACCGTTGCATTTCATAGACAGAGGCATTTTTATCGGTGATTTTCCAATTATAAATCAGAGCGGAGCTGACACTCGAACGGAAAGAGTATGGGTCTGTTTGTAAACTGCCTGTTCCGTGTAGAGGCAGGAAAAAATTCAATCCATACGTGTGACATTGATATCCGTCCGGGTCGTCGTAATGATAATAATCACTTCTCCATAGCGGTGCGCTTCTGCCGATTGTTTCCCAGTCAATGCGTCGTCCGCCACTGGCACAGTTGTCTATGAGCAGGTTAGGGAAACGGTTTAGCAAATAATCCCAGAAGTAGTATAATCCTTCGATGTGGCGTATTTCTTTCATTCCTGTACGTCCGGGTTCATCATTGGCTGTCCAGTAGATATCCGGCTGCATATTGAAATCCTGACGATAATAGTCAATGCCGTTTTCTTCGAGCATATCGCCTATGTATTTACTCATCCAGCGACAGGCTTCGGGATTTCCCAAGTCGAACAACAGATAAGTGTCATTATTATGTTCGGGGATATCGAGCATCCAGTTCGGGTGCTCCACCGCCCATTGAGTACCACGGATAACGCGTTCGGGTTCGAACCAGACCATGAATTTGGCTCCTACTTTGTGTATTTCGTCTGCAACAGGGAGAAGACCTTTTGGAAAGCGTAAAGTATCCACTGTCCAGTTGCCGGCTGTATTGGCCCAGGTTTTGCCATGTTCAAAGTCTGCGGCATCGGTATTCCATCCGGCATCCAGCCAGAATATCTCCGGTTTCAGTCCGAACTGTATGTAACGTTTCACCATGGCGATGGCATAATCGGCTGTCAGGCATGAGTATTCGGTACAGGGTGCGGGATCCCGGTAATTAAATCCGCTGGAAAGAGGATATTCAGCAAATTTCCCGTTAATTTTCCGTGACTTATGTGCCAGTACAAAACGGCGGAATTTGTTGTGTCCATCCATCCGGTCGTTACTTTCCCAAAACATCAGGCTGATGCTCGGAGTACGGATTGTTTCTTGCGGGCGTAAGTATAATTTCATGGTTTTCATTCCTGAAGCCATGGATATTGTCTGGTTGTTCTGTGCACATACATCTGCATACCAGGTGCCCGACCAGCCCACTCCTAATACAACTCCCTGTCCGGCAGGTGATTCGATGTTGAAGAAGGGGAGATAGTCGCCTTCTGAAGAGCGTCCTCCCTGGGGAGACATCTGTTTGGTTTCTCCCATTGCCAGGGTAACTGAACGTGGATGGAAATCATATTTGGAGATGTGGTTTCCGTCAGCATAGTGTAGCTTGAATTCTCCTTTGGAAGCGTACTGCATGGCAAGGTCTACCACCTTCACTTGTTCAAGTGTGGGGGAGTTGCTCGTCCCTTCGTTGGTAAAGTTCAATACCCATTCGGCAGCCTGGTAACTGGGGTAACCTTTTACTGTACATTCTACTTTTAATCCGTTGGTTGGATTGTAGTAGGTAAAGAGATACTTTATCATGTCCGGTTCTTCGGACTCCAGCTTTTGCTGGGAATATTTCCATTGGCGGATAAATTCTCCAGAAGGTTTTCCATCGCATACAAACGAGAACGGAGGTGTTTTTCCTTTTGCGAATTGTTTCTGAATCCATTTTTCGATATCAGGAATGTGTTTGGAAATTTTGGCTGTCGTCTGACCTGCAGCCATGATACTCCACACACTCATTATCAGCAATGAGAACAGAAGTTTTGATTCGATTTTCTTGAAATGTTTCATTAGAATACAGGTTTATGTAGTTTTTATTTTTTTCATTATTCCGATCAGGTAGCACCATACAATAGCAAGGACTATAATTGCGGATAACTGATTGTGGAATGAATCGGTAATTACTCCTAAAATAGGAGGAAGGACCGCACCGCCGGACACACCGACGATCAGAAGAGCCGATACCTCATTCGCTTTTTCGGGGATGCGTTTCAAGGACAGAGAGAAGATGATGGAAAACAGATTGGCATATCCGATTCCGAAAATCGCCACACACCCGAGGATAAACCATAGGTTAGTGCTTACAATCATCAGGATCAATCCTGCGAGGGCTATCCAGACACTATAAATATAGAATTTACTTTCTGAATATTTCATTAACAGGATGCCGCCCAGAAAGGCTCCGACAGTACGGGCGAAGAAATAGACACTGTTGCCCATTCCGGCATCGGTCAGTGGCAGGCCACAACGTTCCATCAGAAACTTGGGAAAAGTCATATTGATACCTACGTCTACACCTACCAGTACGAGGATGCCAATGAAAAAGGCAAGAATGTATTTGTCTTTGAATAATTCGAGGGTGACTTTGAAGGAAATGTTCTTTTGCTCCTGTTGCTTCTCTTGTATCGGAGTAAGCCATAACCATATCAGAGCGAGTAATGACAGTACGGCATAAATGGGGAATATCATTTTCCATCCGAAGAAGCTACCGGCCACCCAGGCTGCCAGGATAGGACCCAGGAATGAGCTGACTGCCTTCACAAACTGTCCCAAAGTCAATGTACCTGTCAACTTGTCGTTTGCAACAACATCCGTTACTAATGGGTTGAGTGAAACCTGCAGTAAAGTATTGCCGATACCTATCAAGGCGAATGCAATTAATATAGCGGTAAAGTCGTATGCAATGAGTGGAAGACACATGGCTAATACATGAAATGCGAAGCTAAGCAATACTGTTCTCTTGCGTCCGATGCGATTCATTAACATTCCGGTAGGAATGGAAAGCACCAGAAACCACAAGAAACAGGATAAGGAGATGAGATTAACCATTGTGTCTGTGAGATGGCTAAAATCATTCTTCACATAGCTCGTGGTTATTCCGACAATGTCTACAAATCCCATAACGAAGAATCCGAACATGACGGAGAGCATTTTTACTATGGATATTTCTTTTTTCATTCGTGTACTTTTGATGATAAATAACTTGGTTGGTGGACATATATATCCAGCATGGTAGATATATATGGCTAGCGTGGTGTATATATATGCCCAACACGGTGTATATATATGCCCACTAAATGGGGCATATACACTTCTATTTTTGTACTAATACCCTGATTGATGAACGAGATAATTTAAGTTTTAGGTTATTTTCTTGTGTGGTGATTGTTTCTGTCGCTTCTATCAGATTATCTCCTTCCGGTAAGCGCCCTTCCATATATTTATAGACATTGTATTCTCCATTCGCACCTTCTTTGTCGTTTTCCAGCTGTATCATCTTGTCTTTGTCTGTGCCGTTGGAAAGTACGTATGTCCATTTTCCCTCTGTGTTGAGGAAAGCACTTCCGGCTATCAGTTCGTCACCGAGGTCTAATGGATACACTTCATCTCCTTGGCGGACAAAGCGTGTCAACAGACTGTATGCATAGTATTGGGGACGCACTTCATAATCCTCCTTGATTTTGGCATATACGTCCGGATCTGCGGTGTAAGCGGATTTTAGGTATTTCCATAAACCAAGTTGTTGCATTTCCGAATAAGAAGCATTGCGGTTATAATATTGATCGATCAGACTCCAGTAACTGACTCCGCAAGCACCGGCATTCAGATAGTTCAGGGCGACGCGGATGAGTTGTACCCCTCTTATGTATGTGTCTATTCCGTATTGGCGGGCACTTCCATATCCCGGGAAACCGAATTCTCCGACAAAATGTTTTTTACCTCCGGAGGAAGCTATATTCTGACGTTCCCAATTTACGAGAGTTGAATTAGGAGTATCGTAATCAAATTTGTATACATGAGAATTATACAAGTCAGCTTCGTCGTTAGTGAAAGCAGAGACGCAGGCTGCGATATATCCCGGAGTGCCGTCTGTGTTATCAGAAAGGTTGAAGTGTACCTTGTTCCGTATTCCGTCGGCTTTGAACTTGGCATCCAGTGCTTTCACCATGGGAGCGTAAGTGTCCGGCCAACCCATCGTTTCAAAATCGCCTTGCCACATGATGCGTCCGTAACCGGCTATATGGCTGTCCGGTTCGTTGAACGGAGTAATCTGGTTGATACAGGTATAGTGTTTTTCCTCTATCAGGTATTTCACCATTGTGGAGAAGTTTTCGGCAAATTCTTCATAGTTATCCGTACCGGCAATCCACCCCGGGTTAACATTATGGCTTCGTGCATCACACAAGAAATGCATCTGGCCGCTGTTGATACCTGATAGTAAGTCGATATTGGTAATGGATCCCCATACGACTAATGTGACTCCGATATTATTTTCCTGGGCCAAATCCAACACTTTATATACGGACTGCATCTCTTCCGAATCAAAGGTGAACTTGCTCATATCTGCTACATTAGGATCATTATTGTCGTTGGAAGGCTCCCACCATTGTGGCTGCATCATGATTCGAAACTGCTGTATCTTCATTTTCTTTACCCGTCGTACGACTATATTTTCCCAGTCTTCAGCTTTTGAACCATCGTTGCGGGTGATGTTTTGTGAAAAGAAATGCGGATCCATTTCGACGCCAATAGCACGAACCGGAGTTCCTGTTGAACTTCCTACTGCAACAGAGTAGTAGTCACAAGTCGGACAATCGTCATATTTATTATAATCATCCGAGCAAGCGGACATTCCCCAAAGTGTACAAACAATGCTCAATAGAGTTTTACTGATATGTTTCATTTTCATTGCCATATGATTAAATTTAGTAGGTTATTATTCAAAGCCTAATTCTGCTTCAATTGCCTGAATCAGAATGTGGATCACTTTGATGTGAATTTCTTGTATCCTGTCGGAATGTGCTGCTCGTGGTGCGCAGACTGCGATGTCTGCCAGTCGGGACAGTTCATTCTCTCCTTTTGAAGTCAGCGCTATCACCTTCATTCCATTGCTGTGTGCTTGTACGGCAGCTTTCAGAATATTTTCGGAATGTCCGCTTGTGCTGATGGCCAATAATACATCTCCTTTACACCCCATAGCCTCTACGTATCTTGAGAATATATCGTTGAACGAGAAGTCGTTTCCCACACAGGTCATGTAGGCAGGGTCATTGATTGCAATAGCCGGTAGGGGGATTCGGTTGTTGCGGTAACGTCCGGTCAGTTCTTCTGCAAAGTGGGTGGCGTCACATAAGGAGCCTCCGTTGCCGCAGCTGATGATCTTATTCCCGGCTTTTAGTGCTTCGGCGCAGGCAGAGGCTGCCTGTGAAATAACCCCGACTGTCGTTGCTTCTCCTAGAAAACTTTCTAACGTCTGCCGGGCTTCTTCCAGTGTTGTTTCAATAAGCTCTTTCATGATGGTTAATCGGTTAAGTTGGCGGCCACAGAAAGAGCAGCATAATCTCCTATCTGTTCTCCCAAGGCAGCCGGTTTTACTTTACATACTTTGTTTGCACAGGATAATGCCTCCTGATCGATGATCTTTTGCATGATGGGTTCCATCATTTCTTTATTCCGGGTATAGATACCACCTATCACAATGACTTCCGGATTTAATATATCGATCACCATGGATAATCCTTTTCCCAGGTAAATGGCAGATGTTTCGTATATGCTTTGGGCTAATTTGTCACCTTTTGCGGCTTCTTCAGCTACTTTCCGTGCGGTAAGCTGGTCTAGTTCCTGTAAAGTGCACCATTCAACTTTCTGTCCGGTTTGTAATTTCTCCATAACATACATCTTGGAGAGTTGCGCAATGCCTCCACCACTGGCAAATCCCTCAAAAGAACCTTTCTTGCCATATCCTACAGGACCGAAATCGGACAGACGGATATGTCCCAGTTCTCCGGCGTTGTCATTGGTGCCTGTATACAGTTTGCCATTCAATATTAATCCTGCTCCCAATCCCGTACCGAATGTGAGAAAGACCATATTCTTAGTTCCTTTTCCTGCCCCGAATTTCCATTCGGCTAACGCACAGGCATTGGCGTCATTATGTAAGCTGGTTTTAACACCCATTCTTTTCTCTACCATTTCCACAATGGGAATGTTGTCCCATCCCGGCAGGTTAGGAGGTGACATGACAATACCTGTTTCACTGTTGAGGGGACCTCCGCAACAGATTCCAATCGCTTTTGTGTTAGTGGGGGTTAGTTGATGGAGTTGCATCATCTTTTCGGTCTCACAGAGGATTCTTGCTATTGTTTCGTCGACTGTTGTCGTGTCAAACTTCTTTTTGTCGATGATATGTAGCTCGTCGTTTTCTTTGATACCGTAGATGATGGCACATTTGGTGCCTCCTACGTCAATTCCTAACATGTTCTCTTTCATAAGTATTATTTTTTAGCGTATAATCCTGTTTTTTGTAACAATCGCTTGTATTCTTTCAGGCTGAAAGGAGCTTTACCGTAGAGGTAGTGGTTCATGAATTTCTGATTACCGATTTGGTATTGAATCAGATAGATTCCCTGACCGCTTTTTTCTGGCAGTGAGGCTATTTTAACCTTTTCATTAGCTGGGATACGGAAGGTGCCTTCGTAGATTTTGCGACCGGAGGAGGCGTCTGTTACTGTTACATTTCCACTTTGTACACTGCGTGTATCATTGGTTGCTATCAGTGGATAATTTCCGTCTTCTGCATCATTGATCAGTACACAAACGTCTTGCTGAACATTTTTGATGAAATAATATGCCATCTTCTTTGAATTGTAATAGTCAACAATTGCATCAGAGATTACTGGCCAGCCGTCCCGTAGATTCCACCAGATAATACCGGTCTTATCGTCGAATTTCTTTCCACGCCACATCTCTATGAAATATTTCATAGCTTCTGCCTGTACTGATTGAGAAGCGAATATGAAATCGTCCAGTTTGGAAGGAACTTCACCGAAAAGCAAGCGTACCTGGTTAATCATGAGATTGTTACGGTCGAATGTCTTTCCCCATTCCGGGAATCTGCGTACGGATTTAGTAACCCATTCGTCATTCCATTCATGATTCTTTGTCCAGGGATATACGGCATCCTTCGTCATCATTTTCTGTAGACTTTCGAGATTCGGACAGCCATGATAACCGATTTCGCTGACAAAGCAGCAAGTAGCATCTGTATAGAATTTATCTTTATAATACCCCCTAGGTCCCCATAAGTGGTTCTCCGGTAAATACTGATCGGCACTTCCTTTTTCGTATACAGCCTGACTGTAGTAAGGAGAACTGGGAAGATAAGGGCGTGTAGGGTCAAACTCATATATAACAGCCGGAAGCACTTTACGGCTTACTACATCGTGATTCGGGTTAATATTAAATGGTTGTAAAGACCAGCGTAGTGCACAATCGTCTTCATTATTTCCCGACCATAAGACCAGTGACGGATGATTGCGTAATTTGCATACGACGGAAATGGCTTCTTTTTCCAATGCTTGTGTGAATGAGGTGCGTTGAGGATAGAAAGTACATCCCATCGTGAAATCCTGCCATACCATAATACCGTTTTCATCACATAAATCAAAGAAATGATGATCTTCATACACATTGCCTCCCCAGCAACGTATCATATTGCAGTTTAGCTCTGCGGCCATGCGGATAGACTCGTCTATAAAAGAATGATCCCGGCTATGGAGTGCATCCATTGGCACCCAGTTGGTTCCGTGGATAAAAATAGGTTCTCCATTGACAATGAAGCAGAATTTACCCGGATGATCCGGTGGCAGGTTGATATCTGTAATGTCCAGTTGGATTGTACGAAGACCTACCCGCTTATTGTCAGTAGACAGAATTGTTCCGTCGGAATCCACCAACTCTACTTTGGCGTCATATAAAGCAGGCTCTCCATACCCTCTCGGCCACCATAAGTCTGCATTCTTGATTTCCATTATATACCGGAATGCCGGGGAAGCAACAATAGAACTTCCTTTATAGACTTCTTTCCCATGGCGGCTTAATGTATATACGGCTTTTACTTTATCGAATTTGTCGAAGGGTAATTTCACTTGTACATCTGTATACAAGCGGACATTCCGGGTGGCAGTGTCCACGTTAGCGACCATATAATGGACATCTGTGAGACGTACCGGATTCAATATGCGCAGCTCGACATCTCTCCATAAACCAGCGCTGACTAAGCGTGGCAGGATATCCCATCCATAAGTGTGCGGAGCTTTTCTGATGAATACGGATTCTTCAGAAGGAAAGTTTCCAATACTGAATGTTCCTAGCATGTGTTTTTGTCCTTCGATAACAGATGAACGGAGTATTACTTGAAGTTGATTGCTTTCTCCTGCTTTTATTTCCTTAGTTACATCGAAAGCATGTTCAATCATCATATTTTCTGCTTTGCCAATATGTTTCCCATTTAACCAGATGTCAGCCAGGCAGTCTATTCCGGCAAAAAAGAGTTGGTAATGTTGGCCTGACTCAATTTGTGGGGCTACGAATGATTTGGAATAACACCATTGATAGCCTTCCCATTTACGTAGGTCGTTTACATTACTGCCAATCATTGGATCTTTGATTAAGTTGGCAGCCATTAAATCCAGTTCCACATTACCGGGAACCTGGGCCGGTAAATGCCTCGTTTCAACGAGTTGCATGTCTTTTGGAGAAGTTACAGGTTCTTCAGGTTGTAGCCAATAGGAGAGCTCCCATGTCCCGTTTAAGGAGATGGATTTACCGGAATCGGCAAAAGTATCACTTGTGTAAGTGAGAAGTATCAAAAATATTAGTGTACTAATCTTCTTCATTGTTAATAGATTTGATTGATGGTGTGACAAAGTAATTTGCGATCTATTTTTATAGTATTGCATAACGGTCTCATTTTTATTTCTTTATATATTTATTAAAAACCTCCTTTCTTTTATTTTAATTAAAATGTTAGCTGATGTTTTCCTGATCCTAAATCTATCTTTTTACCATTACATTCTACTGTTGCATTTGTATTCACCGGGATTGTAACTTTAAGAATCACCTGCTCCCCTTTACGTTCCCATTCAGAACGGATGATTCCATTTACAGATTTATATTCTGCTTTTACCCAGTCAAGACCTTTTACGAAGTGGGGTTGGATAAGAATATGTTTAAAGCCGGGCTCTTGCTCGTCATAATTAATACCCGCCAACACATTATACATCCATGCATTAACGTCTCCCAAAAACATATGATTCACAGAAGCATCTCTAAATTCGGGTGAGAGTATCCATGTTTCTCCCAGCGTAGTGAATCCCTGTTTTATCCAGTTGCCCCAGGAAGGAGCCTCTTCTTGCGCAGCCATCTGATAAGCCAAGTCAGCATATCCATGTTTAGAAAGCATTCGCAGAACTGTTTTACTGCCTAAGACTCCAAAATCGAGAAGATTGTTATTGGCTTTTATCATCATTGAGAGATTGTCTGCGACTTGCTGCTCATATTCTTTCGGCACGATTCCAAGGTATAAGGCAACTCCCTGTGCTGCTTGGGAGCCATTGGCATAAATCGCTTTTGATTGGTCGAAATATTTCTGGTTGATAAGTGCTTTCAACTCCTCTGCTTTTTTTGCGTAGCGATTTCCATCTTTTCCTATGAGTTCTGCAAATTTAGCCATATAAAGATGGTCTAAATAATAATAGCAGGTAGTCGTGAATGCTGTAGGAGTTTGCGTTTGGTAGAATACCCAATCACCGATTCCATAAGTTACGGTTCCTTCCGTATCTTCGCGTCCGGCAAGATAATCAAGGTATTTGACGCATACAGGCCATATTTTTTCAATACTTCTGGTATCTCCATAATAATGGTAGATTGACATGGGGACGATAAACATTGCAGCATCCCATACAGGTCCTATCCAGTCATCATAACCCCATCCGGAGCTAGGAATGATTCCGGAGATACGTCCTTCTTCATTCTGATTGTCGACCATATCATCGAGCCATTTTTCATAGAAAGTAATGCCGTCAAAGTTCAGTAATCCTAGATCCATTGTTATATGTGCGTCGGCTGTCCATCCGTTTTTCTCTCTTTGGGGGCAATCGGTCGGGATGCTCATCAGGTTTGATAAGTATGATTGGTTGGCCGCTTTCCATATTTTATTTAATAACTCATTAGAGCAGCTGAAGTTGCCGGTAGGGGGAACAGCCGTATGTATAAATTGCGCTGTTAAACTTTCCTTTGTTAGTTTCACTGGGCGGTCTGAACGTACTTCTACATATTGAAACCCATGATATGTGAAATCGGGAGTGAATGTACCCTGTTCTCCGTCTAATATATAAGTGTCTGTCTGAAATGCAAGACCAGGCAATGGTTTATAATAAATATCTAGGTTGCGCATTTCCAGGCGTCCGTTATCTTTTAATAATTCGCCGTGTTGCAGGTCGACTTTAGTCCCTTTTTCACCATTGATAGAAAGTGTACAGACTCCTGACATGTTAACTCCGAAATCATATACATAAACTGTATCACCAAAAGAACGCATATTGACCGGGGAGATAAATTGTTCAGTCGCAATAGCGGGCATGTTCTGTGATATCAGTAGGGGAGAAGGAGCATCTACCTGAATTGCGTTCGTCCATTTAGAGTCATCAAAACCCGGTTTATTCCATCCGGCAATTGCAAGACGCGCATCATACGTGTCACCACTATAAATGTTGTTTTGCGCATAGGGACCAGTGGCGGTCTTCCAACTGGAGTCTGAAGTGATAATCTGTTCTTCTCCGTTTGTGTATGAAATATGCATTTCACAGATCATTCTCGGGCGGTTACGCCAGCGGGCTTGTTCATAGCTCCATGTTGCTACAGGAGCTGCTTCGTTGTAAAATCCGTTTCCAAGTACTGCAGATAGTACGTTCTCTCCTGTATGTAGTAGTGAGGTTACATCGTATGTATTATATAGATTTCTTTTATCGTAATGAGTAAAACCCGGGTTGAGATGTGAAGACGTTACCGGCTGGCCATTTAGTGTCATTTTATAATATGCTGCTGCACTTACATACAATCTTGCCTGCTGTATTTTCTCTTGAGTGGTAAACGATTTGCGGAGCATGGGTGCTGAAGGGTAGTCTTTATCGTGATTATCAGTAATCCATACTCCTGTCCAGTCACTTTGATTGATCTGGGCAGTTTCAAAACTGGATATGGGAGAGGTTATTTTATGGTTTCCTGTCTTGTCCCATGCTGTTACTTGCCAATAATAACGAGTTCTGGGTTTTAGTTTTTTTGCTCCTTGATAGATCGCATAAGGAATACCAGAGTAGATTGTGTCGGATTGCCAGCTATTCTCAGATGAGTTTCCCAGATCTTGTTCCCGGGTGGCGATACATAGTTGGTAACTATTTTGAGAAAACTCTGTCTCATCTTCATTGCTGGTTGTGTAATTCCAGGTAAAACGTGGTGCCGGTGAATCAATGCCCATCGGAGCGGCTTGGTATTCACATCGCATATTTTCAATATCAATATTATTGCTGTTACATGCCCATACAAGAAGTCCTAATAGAGCCAGCATGTGTTTTTCACTTTTAATTTGGAGCTTCATAATTCTGTATCTTTTTGTTAATAACTAGAATATTATTTTCTTTTTTGTTACATCAGCTAATCTAATATCCTTAACTACTTTCACTAAACCGGTTAAGTAATTAGGGAAAAATATAAAAATTACAATTAAGGTAATGAGCACGGCAGGACAAGTGTTTCTACTTCTCTCTTTCCACTGGAATTTTCTAGGCGATATTTGATATCGCCAAGTAGGATTCTTACAGCATTTTTACCAATCTCCTCTATTGGCATTCTTGCGATGTTCATATTGGGGGCTAAGACACGGAATGCAGATACTCCATGAATACAAGCTAGTTCATATCCTTTATTTATATTGATTCCTTTTTCATAAAAGTAGCGGAAGGCTTCCAAAGCTAAGATATGTGTTGTGAAAAAGAACCCGTCTACATCGGGTACTTTGCTGAAAATCTGATCTAATGCTTTGAAAACATTCTCTTCATAATCCACAAAAGTCACTTCTCCATATAGATCAGGGTCAACGGGCAGATTAGCTTCGATTAAAGCTCTGGCATACCCTTCCCGTCTCATGTTCATTGTGCGGAGATGGGGGTTTGTTGTGATAATAGCTATTTTGGATGATCCATTATCGATCATCCTTTTAACCAACTCGTAACTGCTGCCTTCATTGTCAATAATGATGTAGTTTGTCTGCATCTCAGGAAAGTAACGGTCGAATAAGACCAGTGGATAACCCTCCTTGACTAAATTCTGTATTTCAATTTTAGAAACTTTTGTGGGGGCTACTATGATTCCGTCCACTTGTTTCGCCTTGAATAATCGGATCATCCTGTTTTCTCTTTCTATTTCAGACTCAGAGCTACAAATCATTAGTGAGTAGCCTTGTGCTTCCGCTTCCATTTCTATAGAGCGGGCAACTTTGGAATAAAAAGAGTCTGTAATATCCGGTATAATTAGCCCGATAGTGCCTGATATACCTGTATTCAGGCTTCTGGCCAGTAAGTTAGGTTGGTAGTTGAGCTGCTTGGCACATTGAAATACTTTTTCTTGTGTGGCGAGACTGATGCCTTTTTCATCCCCTTTGCCAGAAAGTACCCAAGAGACTGTAGTCTTGGATAATTTTAATGTTTCTGCTATGTCTTTAAGGGATGTTTTCATAAATAGCATCTATTTAATCGGTTAAGTACAGGCAAATATATGAAAAAATATCTCATTATATAAAAGATAGACAAGATTTAACTAATAATTGCATTTTAATGGAATAATTTGCGATTTAAAAATAACATGGAAATAAGGTGTAAACCAAAGAAAGTAACTATATTTGTATCATTCAAACGAAAGATATATGAAAGTAAAGAAAATTAGTGCGGCTAACGTGGAGGCTTGTTCGCTTCCTAAATTATTCGATGAAGAAAAAATAGATTTTCAGCCGATTCACTGTGTCAATTGGGCTGAATATCCATACAAACCCAAAGTGAACTTTCGCATTGCTCACACGCAGAACTCAATTTTGCTACACTTTAAAGTGAAAGAGGAGAGTGTACGTGCCAAGTACGGTGAAGATAACGGTTCTGTATGGACTGATTCCTGTGTAGAATTCTTTTCTATACCTGCAGGCGACGGGATCTATTATAATATAGAATGTAATTGCATCGGAACTATTCTGGTGGGTGCCGGCCCAGTTCGTAACAACCGGGAACATGCGCCGAAAGAAGTGACTGCTCTTGTGCAACGTTGGTCTAGTCTGGGTAATCAGCCTTTTGCGGAACGTGTCGAGGAGACAGACTGGGAAGTTGCTCTCATCATTCCGTATGCTGTATTCTTTAAGCATCAGATTGAATCACTCGATGAAAAGGAGATAAAAGCTAATTTCTATAAGTGTGGTGATGAGTTGCAGACTCCTCATTTCCTTTCATGGAATCCGATAGAGATTGACCAACCGGATTTCCACCGCCCCGATTTCTTCGGTACTTTGGAATTTGAATGATGAATTGAATTTCTGGATTTGAAGATGAATCACTAGTGACGCTGAATCACTGAAGTTTCGTCCATTTATAAAAATATTATCTATTGCGTCATCCGTCTATAAAAAAGAAGGGTGACGCTTTTCTTTGAGCATCACCCTTTCTTTCTATATAAGTCATTTTGTTTATTTCACAATACCTCTTTCCGAGCTCTTTACGAAATTGACAATATTCTCGATTTCTTCACTCATAGGAACTTGATCAATAATCTTCTGTACGGCATCTTGAATGCTGAAATTACCCTGATAAATCAAACGGTATGCATTAGCGATGTGACGAAGGATTCTTTCCGATGTATTATGATGTTGGGAAAGAACTACGGCGTTCACACCGTGATATGCCACCGGATTTCCTGACATGATAACGTATGGAGGTACATCTTTAGATATACGGCATCCGCTTTGTACCAGTGTCCAACTTCCTATGTGACAATATTGATGTAGGGTAACGTTTCCACTTAGAATAACGCAGTCATCCAATGTACATTCTCCTGCAATAGTGGTGCCGATACCTACCACACAGTTATTGCTGATTTGTACGTCATGGCAAAGATGTACCTTGTCCATCAGATAGTTTCCGTTTCCGATTTTGGTAGCATTGCCGGCAAATGTAGCGCGGCTGATTACTACATTCTCACGAATATCGTTATTATCTCCGATAATCAGGCTGCTTTTTTCTCCAGTATAGTGGAAATCTTGTGGTTCCGCTCCGAGAACAGCATTCTGATGTACCTTGTTTCCTTTTCCCATTTTAGTACCTTGCAAGATACTAGCGTAAGACATGATGACGCAGTCATCCCCGATTTCTACATTCTTTTCAATGTAGGCAAAAGGCTGAACTGTTACATTCTTACCCAGCTTTGCTTCGGGATCTACGTAAGCTAACGGACTAATCATAATAGTATATGTTTAAAGTTATTCTTCTCTTCCACCACCCAATGCCTGGTAAAGGCTTACTACGGCCTGCATCTGATCGAAGCAATCGGAAACCTGAGAGATTTGTGCGCTCAGGTAAGACTGTTGTGCCGATAGTACTTCCAGGTAGGTTGAGGTCCCTAAGTTAAACAATTCTTTTGTATCTTCCGAAGCTTTTTTAGCAGATTCTACCTGCATTTGGCGAGATTCTACTTTTTCACAGGTTTTTTGGTACAAACTTAGCGCATTGCTGACTTCGCTTCCGGCGTTTAAAAGTGTTTGCTGGAAGGAAAGTTTAGCTTGTTCTTCCTGTGCTTTTGCAGCTTTCAGCCGGGCTATGTTCTGACCCCGGTAGAATAGAGGCTGCGTAAGTGAACCAATGGCAGAAGCCAACAACTTACCCGGATTTATAATCGCACTTCCGGCGCTGTTTGTCCATCCGGCGGAGCCGCTGAGCGTGATTTGCGGATAGAATGCAGCACGTGCCGAATTTGTATTGTAATAGCAGCTTGCCAGTGACATTTCGGCTGCTTTCACGTCCGGACGGTTGGATAGCAATTGAATGGGTATCCCTGCGGAAAGTTCCGTCGGAAGTACTTGTGCTTCCAATACACCACGTTTGATGGCATGGGGAGCTTCTCCGAGGAAAGTGGACAGGGCATTTTCTGTCTCACGGATGCTTTGTTCAATGTCCGGAATAGTGGCAAGTACTTGCGCATAAGCAGCTTTGCTCTGTTCTACGCCTGCCGAATTGATATTGTACATAGCAGAGTTTTTCATTGCTTCCATTGTCTCGGCATTCTGTTTCAGAATTTCAGCCGTGGCTTTGGTTATTTCCAGTTGGCGGTCCAACATCATTAATGTATAATACATATTGGCGATGTTAGAGACAACTTGTGTTTGTACTGCCTGGCGGTAAGCTTTCATTTGCTTCAGTGTAACTTGCGCATTTCGTTTAGAGTTTAGCAACTGACCGAATAAATCGACCTGCCAGCTAGCTGTAACAGGCAGTGAGTAAGTTTTGGTAGCTGCGTTCTTGTCGAAGCTGCTGATAGTTCCCTGCGGAGACAATCCTAGTGACGGGGCATAAGCCAGACGAGCTGACATCAGGGACGCTTCTGCCGCTTTTACATTCTGTGCAGCGGACAAGAGGTCAGTATTTTGGTTCAGTCCCGCTTCGATGAGAGACTGGAGTTGTGGGTCGGTGAAGACTTCTCTCCACGGCAGATTACCGAAGTTGGTTGTATCCGAAGCCAGCGTATCATTCTCCGCTACCGGATCGCGATACAGGCCGGAAGTAGTAATGTCTTCGGGTCTGTCATACGACTTATAGATGTGGCAGCTGCTCAGGAGAGCAGTTGCGCACAACATATATAGAATCTGTTTCTTCATATCGAATTTCATTATTTAGCGTATTGTTCAATCTCTGTTACGGCATCTGTATTGTCGATATCTTCCCATTCCATCGGTTTCACTTTTTCTTGCAGATACTGGAAGATAACAAACAAGACAGGAACGATGAAAATCTGGCAAATCATACCGATTAACATACCACCGATAGAAGCAGTACCCAGTGTACGGTTACCATGAGCACCTACACCGAAGGCAAACATCAACGGAAGCAGACCGACTACCATCGCCAGGGAGGTCATCAAGATCGGACGGAGACGGGCACCGGCACCCAATACGGCTGCCCATGTGATGCTCATACCCATCTTACGACGGTCGAGGGCGAACTCTACAATCAGGATGGCGTTCTTCGCCAACAGACCCATCAACATGATTAACGCAATCTGCATATAGATATTGTTGGACATCGTACCAAGAATCATCTTCAGCATCGAGATATTACCGATAGCACTAACTCCGTTCACAAACAGGAAGCTGCCTAACAGACCGAACGGAACGGACAGCAACACGGCCAACGGAAGTATGTAACTTTCGTACTGCGCACTCAGCAACAGGTAAACGAATACGAAACAGAGGATGAAAATCAATCCGGTAGCACTACCACTGCTCTGTGCTTCTTCACGTGCCATACCACCCAGCTCGTAAGTGTAACCGGTCGGAAGGTTCTGGCTGGCTACTTCCGCCAATGCAGCCAATGCCTGGCCTGATGTATAACCACTGGCAGGAGCCACCATCACTTTCATGGAAGTGTAGAGGTTGAAACGGCTGATGATGTCTGGGCCATATACCTTATCGACAGTGATGAATTGAGAGATAGGAGCCATTTCACCGGCATTGTTACGAACCTTGATATTCTTCAAGGATTCCAGGTTCTTGCGTGATAACGGATCCGACTGAATCATTACACGGTACATCTTACCGAAACGGTTGAAGTTGGATGCATACAGACCACCGTAATATCCCTGCATGGTAGTAAGGATGTCACTCGGGCTGATGCCTGCCTTCTTACAAGCTGCCGCATCGATATCAATCATATATTGCGGGAAATTCGGGTTGAACGTCGTTTTTGCCGAATTGATTTCAGGACGGGCTTCCAGTGCGGCGGTATAGTCGTTGACTACATCGAAGAACTTGTTCAGGTCGCCACCCGTCTTATCCTGCATGTTCACCTCAATATCTGTAGATGCCGAATAACCCGGAATCATCGGCGGAGCAAAGAACAATACCTGTGCTTCCTTGATGATCTTCTGTGCACGCATATATAAGGAACCCACCACAACGTCAGAGTTCTGTATCATCGAACGTTCATCCCAGTCTTTCAGTTTGATGATGAAAGAACCGTAGGACGGTCCCTGTCCACCAATGAAACTGAATCCGGAAATCAGTGTACGCGAAGATACGGCAGGGTCAGCGGCAATCAGGCTGTCTACACGTGCCAGAATCTCTTCCGAGCGGTCTTGTGACGTACCCGGCGGCAAGGTTACAGCTCCCATCAATGTACCGGTATCTTCATTTGGCACCATACCTGTCGGAGTAGTATTCATGAAGAACATAAGCAATACGATGGAAGCAACGACCAGTCCCATAGACAGCCACTTCTTTTGGATAAAGAACAGTACGCGTTTCTTATACCGTTTCAGGATAGATTCATAGGTATCATTGAAACTGTTCTTGAATTTCTTCGTGCTCATTCCGATTAGTGCCAGGATACTGAGAAGTATGAGGATGGCGGTAACTATCGGGTTGATATTGAAGAATCCGAAAATCATACCGAGGATGACAACAAGTGTGAATGTGAGTGTGATTCCCGGATGCAACATCTTTCCGATAGCCTCGGTATATCTGTTTATCATTGTTGTATGAGCTGCCTTATAGGCTGTTTTCATACGCTCCTTCAATGGAGGAACCTCTTCGGAACCTTCACCTTCCTGCTTATGCGGTTTCAGAAGAACGGCACACAAGGCGGGACTTAATGTCAAGGCGTTCAGGGCGGACAGACCGATGGCGATGGCCATTGTCATACCAAACTGGCGGTAGAATGTTCCTGCCGTTCCTCCCATGAAACTTACCGGAACGAACACAGCCATCATGACCAGCGTAATGGATACGATAGCACCACCCAACTCATTCATCGCGTCGATGGAAGCCAGACGGGCGGATGTGTAACCTTGGTCTAGCTTGGCGTGTACACCCTCGACGACCACAATGGCATCATCGACCACAATCGCGATGGCGAGCACAAGCGCACATAACGTCAGCAAGTTCAAGCTGAAGCCTACCAGAGACAGAATGAAGAAAGTACCGATAAGAGCTACCGGGATGGCAATAGTCGGAATCAATGTAGAACGTAAGTCCTGTAAGAAGATATATACTACGATAAATACCAGGATAAATGCCTCGATCAATGTTTTCAATACCTCATGGATAGAAGCGAACAAGAAGTCGTTGGCATTCATGGAAACGTTTATCTTCAAGCCGGCCGGCAGTGATTTGGACGCTTCATCCAGTAACACCTGAATGTCACTGATGGTTTGTGTCGCATTTGTTCCTGCCATCTGATAAACGATACAGGTTACAGCCTTATGTCCGTTTACACGGTTGGTAAAGTTATATCCCAAACGGTCCAGTTGGATTTCGGCAATATCATTCAGACGAAGTACTTCACCGTCGGGCAAAGACTTGATGACGATATTTTCGAACTCTTCCGGCTGTTGCAGACGTCCTTTGTAACGGATGGTATATTGGAAAGTCTGGTTACTGCGTTCACCGAATTGTCCCGGGGCAGCTTCCACGTTCTGTTCCGCCAATGCTGCGGATACGTCACCCGGAACCAGCTTGTATTGTGCCATCACGTCCGGACGCAGCCAGATACGCATGGAGTAGTCCTGTCCCATTACGGAGGCATCACCCACACCCGGCACACGCTGAACTTGCGGAATCAGGTTGATTTTTGCGTAGTTCTCGATAAATGCTTCTGTATACGTATCGGTTTCATCGTAAAGAGAGAATACCACCAGCATGGAAGTCTGGCGTTTCTGGGTTGTCACACCGACTTTGGTTACTTCGGCAGGCAGTAATCCCTGTGCCATAGAAACACGGTTCTGCACGTTGACGGCGGCCATATCCGGGTCTGTTCCCTGTTTGAAATAGATGGATATATCACCGGCACCGGTGTTGGATGCGTTGGAGGTCATATACATCATATTTTCTACACCGTTGATTTGTTCCTCTAGCGGAGCAATCACGGAGTTCAATACAGTTGATGCACTGGCACCCGTATAAGTGGCCCTTACCGATACGGTAGGGGGCGCAATGTCCGGATATTGGGTGATTGGCAGTGTTGCCAGTCCGATAGCACCCAGGATGACTATCAAAATAGAAATAACGGTTGATAGTACCGGACGGTTAATAAATTTATCTAACTTCATACGATTATCTAAATTATTAATTGAAAGCTGTAGCTAAATTACCATCGTGCTGGTCTTTCAAATGCTGTTGATAGTTCGCTTCTTTTTGAGCAGGTGTGATAGGCTGTATGTGCTGGCCGTCTTTCAGACTCTGTACTCCTTCAATTACGATTTTATCTCCCGGATTCAGGCCGGAAGTAACGAGATATTCTTTTCCGTTATCCAGGTTAAAGATGCCGATTTCCGTATATTTTACGGTGTTATCCGGTTGCAGCACGTAAACGAACTTCTTATCCTGGATTTCTACTGTTGCAGATTGTGGTATGCTGATTACATTTTCCATGGTATAAGGGATCAGCACGTTTGCTGTTCCACCGCTACGCAAGATATGCTCATTGTTCGGGAAAAGTGCACGCATGCTTACCGAACCGGTTGACTGGTCGATCACTCCTGTAATTGCGTCTACTTTACCTTCGATGCTGTACTCTGTACCGTCTATCAATTGTAATTTGATAGCTGGAATTTTGCTGATTTCTTCTTTGATAGTACCTCCGGTCTTAGTCATGGCCAACAATTCTTTTTCTGTCATGGAGAAATATACATATACTTCATCAATTTCAGAAACAGTAGTCATTGGAGTAGAGATGGAAGGGCTTACCAGTGCACCCAGACGATAGGGGATGTCATTGATTACCCCGTCGGAAGGGCTCTTCACTTGGGTGAAAGAGAGATTCTGCTGAGCTGTGGTAAGCTGTGCTTTCGCTTGTGCCAGTTGTGCCTGTGACTGTGCCAGTGAGTTTTCTGCCATTGACAAATCATAGTCACTGATAATGTTCTTCTTATTGAGCTCACGCTTATTGTCCACTGTCATTTGTTGAGTGCGGACAGCAGCTTCTGCTGTAGCAACGGCAGCTTTTGCTGTGCGTACTGAAGCTTCATATTGTGTAGGGTCAACAATGAACAACACTTGTCCTTTACGGACAGCTGCACCTTCGTCTACACATAGTTTCGTGATAAAACCCGATACTTGGGGGCGGATTTCTACATCTTGTTTACCTCTAATTGTAGCCGGATAGGCAGTTGTTAAATTAGCAGTCGTTTTTTGTAACTCTTGTACTGCATATTCAGGAACCTTTCCTGTGTCATTACCCTTATTGCCACAACTAGACAAGAGGGCTACGCAAAATGCAAATAAAACAATTCTACTTTTCATACTTCTAAATATCTGTTTTTTAATTTAATGCGTTTGTTGCCAGTGTGCTGTTCATCCATATAGATAAGGGGGTTAAGGAAGAAAAACCGGAAACTAAATTAGAGACTTTAGTTTCCGGTTGCAAAAGTACTTTAAATTCGGTATTCTTGTTCTCTGATACCGTGTTTTTTAACTATGTTTTTTACTTTATTTTATGATATACAGGAGTCATAATAAAACTTAACTCATAATCCTGGTAAGGAAGACGATATTTTTCCAGTGGGATAGCTCCCCAACTGTTGACACAGGCAAGTCCGGTTTGTGCCTTATCGATGCAGAAGTTGGTGAAGTCTGCCTTTTCTACTTCCGGCGAGTGGCGCTGGTCTTTGCCGTCGCCGTCATCCAATGATTCGATGGTGTAATTCAGGGCAGAAGCGGAGAAAGGAGCACTCGATACGAATTGTAGTCCGTTGCCACTGATGTTCAGAAGTCTCCACCAGCGGATATCCGTTTTTGTTCCGGTTTCCTGCGGGCGGATGTAAGGATAGAATTGTTCCTCCACTGTCTGGCGATATTTACCTAACATTGCCGCGTGGTTGCGGTCGGCGTAGTTTTCTCCTGGGCCACGGCCGTAATATTCTATCTCGTTGAAGTTGACCGGCATGCGCATTTGCATACCGAAGCGGAACATGTCAGAAACTTTCTTGCTCTTGTCTGCCGCCATTTTTTGGGTAACTTTCACCGCGCCCTTATTATTGATGGTATAAGTCAGCGATAACGTTCCACCAATCGACTTCATGTCATATTCGGCACGAACCACTGCCTGATCGTTTTCAATAGCATGTTTCAAAGAAGTCAGTTTCAGTTCCGGATTCTTCCAGACAGCATATTTACGTTGCAGTCCGGCTCCAAAGTCGTTATCGGTTGGTGCACGCCAGAAGTTAGGAGTCAGTGCGCTGCCATCTTCCATCAGTTGCATACCGTTGACATCGTAACGGCAGAGGTAACCGTTTTGTTTGTTAAAATCCATGGAGAAGTTTTCACCTTTCACAATCAGGTAGTTGTGGTCGTTGTCCAAAATGGTGGGCACGATGACCGGAAGGTTAGAAGCCTGTTGGTTTTCCAGTTTCAGTTCCGGTGCTTTGTAGTCACGGATGCTTAGTTGGTTGTAAGCGATGGTAGTTCCTGCCGGTAGCAGTGTTTCGGCAGCTTTCAGTTTATAGCTCACGTTGAGCAGCAGTTCTTTGCAAGGGCAGATGTTCTTTGTGTCAAACGGGATTTGCACTTTTGCAGTTTGCTGGGGTGCTACTTTCAGGTCGGATACGATGCCTGTTTGCACTACTTCTCCGTTTGCCAGTAATTGCCATTCCATATAATAAGCAGATAAGTCGCGGAAGAAATACTCGTTGAAGATGTTGATTTCGCCTTTGGCAAGATCAGCGGGAGTTGTCCATATATTCTGATAGAAATAAGCTACTTCGTATGCATGCGGATTGGGTACGCGGTCGGGACTAATCAAACCGTTGTCGTTGAAGTTATTATCCGAAGCGTCGTATTTGTTGAAGTCGCCGCCATAGCCGTAGATGCTCACTCCGTCTTTGTTTTTCCAGTGGCAGGACTGGTCTACGAAGTCCCAGATAAATCCGCCCTGATATTTCGGATATTTGCGGATGATGTCCCAGTATTCTTTGAATCCGCCTTCGGAGTTACCCATAGCGTGCGCGTATTCACATTGGATTAACGGCTTTTGGATATTGCCTTCGCTATATTTGATACAAGCGTCGTAGTCATAGTACATCGGGCAGAAAATATCGGTGAATTCGCTGGTTCCTGCTTGTTCGTACTGTACGGCACGTGTCTTGTCTTCATTCTTGATCCAAGTGTAGCATTTTTCAAAGTTCGGTCCCATGCCGGCTTCGTTACCCAGTGACCAGAAGATGATGGACGGATGGTTGTATCCGCGTTGTACGTTGCGTTGGTTACGTTCCATGTGAGCTTTGGCGTAACTAGGGTTCTTTGCCAGTGTCTGGTCGCCGTAACCCATTCCGTGAGATTCTACGTTAGCCTCGGCTACTACATATAGGCCGTATTGATCGCAAAGGTCATACCAACGGTTGTCGTCCGGGTAATGGCAGGTACGCACGGCGTTGATGTTGAGCTCTTTCATCACTTTGATATCCTGCAACATACGTTCGGTAGAAACCACATAACCGCCGTCCGGATCCATTTCGTGACGGTCGGCTCCTTTGAAGAGTACCGGTTGACCGTTTACGAGTATCTGTCCGCCTTTCAGCTCAATTTTGCGGAAACCTATTTTAACAGGGATTACTTCTACTACGTTGTTGCCGTTTTTCAGTGTAGCGGTCAGTGTGTAGAGATTAGGCGTTTCAGCAGTCCATTTTGCCGGATTGGAGACGGATAGGGTCGTGTTTAATTTGCCCGAACCTTTCAGGTCGGCAGTTGCTATGCTGTTGCCTTGAGCATCTGTCAAGTCCAAAGCTACTGTGCCGCTTCCTTTCAGGTCAACGGCTATATTTAATGTACCGTCTTTATATTGGCTGTCCAAATCGGGAGTGATGCGAATATCCTGGAGGTATTTCTTGTCGCGTGCGTAAAGATAACAGTCACGTCCTACACCGGAGTAGCGGAAGAAGTCCTGATCTTCCAGGTAGCTGCCGTCGCACCAGCGGAAAACTTGAAAGGCGATGACGTTTTTACCCGGTTTCAGGTAGTTAGTCAGGTTGAATTCAGCTTCCAGTTTGCTGTCCTCGCTATATCCTACGTAGCGTCCGTTCACCCAAAGGTACATATTGGACGTTACCGATCCGAAATGTGCGAAGATTTCTTTGCCTTTCCAGTCGGCAGGAAGGGTGATCTCTTTGCGGTAAGAGCCTACATGATTGTTTTCTGTCGGCACTAGCGGAGGATTGTTTTTGAATTGACTTCTCCAGGCATATCCTATGTTGACATAGATAGGGTCACCGTAGCCGTTCAACTCCCAAACACCGGGAACCTGAAGATCGTCCCAACCTTTGTCGTTGAAATTAGTCTGATAAAAGTCAGTCGGGCGCGCGTCTGCGTGTCTCACCCAGTTGAATTTCCAAGGACCGTTCAGGGTCATGAAATTCGCGGAATTTTCTTTAATACCGGCTTTAGCTTCATCAGCCGATGCGAAAGCAAAGTAGTTAGTATGCATAGCGGAACGGTTTACGGAATTCACTTCCGGATCTTTCCACTCGTTGAAGCTTTGCGCTTGAATTGCTGTCAGTCCCAATGCAGCCAAGCAGCAAGAGAGTAGTTGTTTCTTCATGGGTTTTTTGTATTAGGTTTGAATTTCTGGAGTCAAAGATAGGGAATATTTTATTCAGTGAAGGTTAAAGAATCATTCAATTAAGTCTAGTTTTTAATAAATTGGCTAGAAAACAGAGTATTTTACTGACTCTAATCAGTAAAAACGTGAGATACAGTTTTCCCCTGCGATGGAAAAGGTATCTCACGTTAATAAAAATTGGCTGTTACATTAGTCAGCTCTTATACGCTGTTTGTACGTACATATCACTCAAGTGTGGGGAAGGTATCCTCTTCGAAGATAGAACGAAAGGACTACTTGCACAAGCAATCTTTTTCGCTTTGTTGTCTATCTTCTATATATACTGGTTAGGGTTATGATTCTTTTCAGGTTGTCGTACATATCTTTGTTATGTTTACCGCATCATTTCTCTGTGGTGCGCGGTTAAAAAAAAAGAGAGCGTGGGAAACTACCACTGTATGCGACCGTAGGTATCCAGCTAAAACCCTACAACGACATAAGTGATAGCCCCACGCCCATTTATTATTATGGATAAATGGCTATATATAATACTTTTAGCTGAAAAGTATCCCTTTTTACCAATATAATGCTTACCTTTGCTAAAAACGTATTCTTATGGAACAGAAAGACAAATATATTCGTTTTGACTGGGCAATCAAACGCCTTTTACGCAATAAGGCTAACTTCGGGGTGCTTGAAGGTTTCCTCACAGTATTATTAGGTGAGGAGATTCATATTCTTGAAATTTTAGAAAGTGAAGGTAATCAGCAACGGGAAGATGATAAATTTAATCGTGTTGATATTAAAGCCCGCAATAGTAAAGATGAAATAATTCTTGTTGAAGTTCAGAATACTCGTGAACTCTATTATCTGGAACGTATCCTGTATGGGGTAGCTAAGACTATTACCGAACATATTGATCTGGGCGAAATCTACTCTAACGTAAAGAAGGTATACTCTATCAGTATTCTTTATTTCGACATTGGGCAAGGAAATGATTACCTTTATCATGGACAGAATACATTTTTGGGTGTACACACGGGCGATCATCTGAAAGTTACTACCAAAGAACAGGGGGCTATTGTTCGTAAGTTGCCTGCTGAAATCTTTCCTGAATACTTCCTTATCCGTGTGAATGAGTTTAATAAAGTGGCTGTTACTCCTCTGGAAGAATGGATTGAATATCTGAAGACAGGGTGTATACGCCCTGATACAAAGGCACCCGGACTTGAAGAGGCTCGTAAGAAACTGGTTTATTATAATATGGATAAGGCTGAAAAGCTGGCATACGATCGCCATATAGATGCGGTAATGATACAGAATGATGTGTTGAGTACTGCTAAATTAGAAGGGCATGAAGAAGGACACCAGCTTGGACTTGAAGAAGGACGACAACGAGGACTTGAAGAAGGTATTAAGGAAGGACTTGAAAAAGGCATTGAGCAAGGTATTGAGCAAGGTATTGAGCAAGGTATTGAAAAAGGTATTGAGCGAGGCATTGAAAAAGAAAAAACAATCACTGTCCGTAAGTTGAAATCTCTCAATATCCCTGTTGATACTATTATGCAGGTTACAGGATTGTCTGCTGAAGAGATAGAACAACTCTAATAGGCACCTATTATAGGTCCTTTTCCTATAACTATATAAGAGAATCCTGCACTAATAAAAAAGTTCAGTGCAGGATTCCTCATTCTTATTATTATAGAAAATGTTTTGTAACCTAAAATCTTAATTTAACTCCGGCATTCATGACGAAACCGTCAAGCGGTGCATAAATATCCCTGAATATAGGATTGGATATACTGCCTGTGTATATCGTGTCAAAACGGGTTTGGCGTCTATCCGTGAAGTTTTCAAAGTTGGCATATAAAGAAAACATTTCCCATATTTTCTCAATCATAAAGCCGCATACCACATACTGTTTCCCTTTCAGTCCGTCTCCTAATTTCTGCGGACTAAAGTAATATGCCTCTAAACCAATTTTCCATTTGTCCTCTACCTCATACATCAAAATGCTGTTCAACCGGTGTTTGGGAGTTAATATATTCTCTTGTCTTATACCGTTTTCTTTCGTGTCGGTATCGGTAAATGTATATCCTAAATATAGATGGAAATCTTTATATCCGATTTTTACATTCGTTTCTCCGCCTTTGCTATCTGTATGGCCGGTTATGTTGTTGAGTCTGTACAGACCGTCTGTTGTTGATTGTAGCAGGAGGGGATTGTCGAGATAGGTATAAAAGAATAGTTGGTTGATGCTGAATGTAATGTTGCCGTCACAGAAGGAAGTCACATAATTAAAGTCTATATTTAACCCGTAACTTCTTTCCAGTTTATTCTTATCCTTGTCGATTGGTAATACATGCTGGTATTGAAGCCTTTCGCTATCTTCTGTAAAGATAGTAGGTGCTTTATAGCCAAACCCTCCTCCGAGCCGGGAGGAAAATTTGTCAGTTATCTTGAAGTGGGCGGAGACGCGTGGAAGTATGGCAGTTCCATAATCAGGGACATAATCCGTTCGTAATCCTGTTTCCAGGTTAAGCCACTCTGTCGCTTCCCAGTTGTTCTGTACGAAAGCTCCCAGTATTGTTTGGTTATAGTCTCTTGGTTGAAAATCGGTCAGTTTCTTTTCATCAAACTTATCCGTCCACAAATTCAGTCCGGCTACCCATTCTGTTTTTTGATTCGTATGTGTGTATGATAGTTCGCTGAATGTAGATACTTGAACACCTTCGAAAGAATAGCTTGGTACTCCTATGTTTCTTTTGAAATAAGTGACACTATTCTTAAAGTCCAATCTGTCTTTTTCATTAAATCTGTGCCCGAAGGTTAATTGGGTAGAATGTCTTTGTGTCTTATTCTTCTCGAAATAAGAGTGGGTGTCGTCTCCTTTTCCTTTTATATATTCAATATCTCCTCCCAAGCGGTCCTCGAACATGGCATTAAGCCCTATGCTTATCTGTGTGTTTTCAGTTAAATAGAGGAATAATTTAGGATTAAAGACATATCTGTCGAACTGGGGTATTGCCGTGAAACCGGTATCCGAAGGGTCATAAGCCCAATTTCTATTATAAGAAGCAAAGATTGTTGTACCGACCTTATTGAATCGTTGCCCATAAAATCCGCTCACGTCCAAGCCTTTGCCTGATGTCCCGTTGAGATGCAGGCTTAAGTCTCTCTTCTCTTCGGGAGTTTTTGAGATGAGGTTGATTAATCCGGCTATTGCTCCGCCGCCGTATAGGGTAGATGTAGAGCCTTTGATAATTTCAACCTGCTTCAAGTCGAGGGGAGGAGTCTGTAATAGTCCCAGTCCGCTTGCCGCACCTGCAAAAACGGGGAATCCGTCTTTCAATATCTGCGTATATCTGCCGTCTAAACCCTGTATGCGTATAGCTGCGTTTCCTGATGTCGCAGAGGTTTGTTGTGTAATGATACCTGTACTTTCGTTCAGCAACATACGGATATCTCCCGGCTTCATACTTCCTTTTTCTCCAAGCTCTTCACTGGAGATGAATTCAACCCTGGTAGGTATATTTTGGATACTTCGTGTTCCTCTGGTCGATGAAATAATTACTTCTTCCAGCATTTCTTCATCTTGCTCTAAGAAAATCTCCACCGGAGCTGTTGAGGAGAGGGGGAACGAAAATGATTTTGTTTCAGACTCATACCCTAGATAACTGAATGTAATATGTTGCACTCCGTTTGGTATGTTTGATATTGTGATTATTCCGTTCTCATCCGAGCTGGCTCCATTGGTTGTTTTGTTAAGAACAGCGTTCACGCCAATCAATATCTCTTTGTTTTTTTCGTCTTTAACGATTGCTTTAAATGTGTTTTGCGCCCATGCGTTTTGCGCCAGCAATGTAACTATTGCTAGTGTTATAATTCTTATGTTCATATTTTTATTATTGATAATTTACCGTTGCACACTTATTCACGCTATGAATAAATACGCAGCAAACCTACGGTGAAGTATAACCTTCGCCGTCGTGAATTAAATAAATAGTTATATCTCCATAGAAGGGATATTCTTAAATAAATGATTAGAGAATCATTATCTTGGGTGGTTGCCAGATAGAAGATGAGAACTGCGGAATCAGTTTCTCCTTGTAAAACGAAAGGGGGGTATCATTGAACTGAATCATTGTGACAAATGGCGAATGAAACAGTTTGGGCGCAGGGCAGCCCGTACAAGTGTTGCAATGTAAGAAAGGTGAGCAGCAACAATCTGTGCAGGAACATCCGTCGTCATCAGTGGATGTCTCTTCCTGCGTGTCATTTTTGCATTGGAATAAACATTCGTCTTTCAAAAAACAAGGAGCTGTTGATAATAACAACACCCATAAAGCTATTATGTAAGACAAATATTTCATATATGTTGTACAACGTTTAAATTCGGGCGCAAAGTTACTGCTTTACATTTAATAAACAAAATGTGTCATGTTTTTTGTGCGAAAATTAGGATTGTGATAATGCTATCCCATCCTTCAATTATTTACTCTTCTGTCTTTTTCGCATATACTACCTGTTTGCCTGCTCCGTAACGAATCAGCACACCGTGTTCGATAAAAGTATTCAGTTCTTTCAAAGCACGTTTCTTGTCGTGCCCTGTCAATCGGCAATAGTCGGTGCGGGTTAGGCAGGGATATTTGTTCAGATGCTGGTTGATTATTGTCAAACATTCTTCTTCACTGCGCCCTTTCCCGTGGTGACGAGTCATCGATTCTCCACGTTCTAGTCTCATTTGCTGGCCTACTTCTTTCTTAAACTGGCTACTTGCCCGGAAATTGACATTCTTCAGTTCTATGGATTGTGCATGTACATCTTTTTTCTTCATCACGCGAGGTCCCTTCAAAGACACAGAAAAATATCCGATATCTCCCAGTTCCACAATCCATCCGTTGGCAATCAAATCTCTCAACTCGTTTTGGAAAGACTGCATGGCGCCTGCCAGTAAACTGCGGCTTATTCCTGTGAATTTGTGTACACGGTCTAGAAATTCTTCCTGATCGACGGTTCCTTTGAATACTACGCGGGGATGAAGCGGTTGTGCATCGCCTGTTTGTTGAATGTCAGGCGTGTCGTAAAGGTCATATTGTATACTCATATTCGTTTTTATTTTGTGTAGGCACATTGATAAATCTGCTTGCCTATCCGGATTTACTTCGTTTGCTACTTTTATTTCGTTCCACTATAGTTTCTCTTTCGTCCCACTATAGTGTTCCGTAAGGGAAACTATAGTGCTCTTTGTGGAACACTATAGTGGAACGAAAAAAGATTAGGCAACAAAGGTAATCTCTTTAGGCAATAAAACTAATTATATTAGCAGGAAAAAAATAAAAACGTCGCAAATATTGTTTATTACCTTAAGCCACCCTTTCCTTTTTTAATAAATTAGCTAGAAAGTGTGGTGTTTATTGAATAAGAACCCTTATTTTTGCAGCATGTTACAATTTGAGAATCAAAAGATAAAACAAATAGTTCGCAAGGTGCTTCCGGTAGTAACGCTGGGGGCGATGTTATATTCCTGTGCCAGTATTGGACGACCGGACGGTGGACCATACGATGAGACGCCGCCTCGTTTCATCGGTAGCACTCCGGAGGCGGGGGCTTTGAATAATAAAAGGACTAAAGTCTCTTTGATGTTCGACGAGTTTATTAAGCTGGAGAAAGCGACCGAAAAAGTCGTTGTTTCCCCTCCCCAGATACAGCAACCGGAAATCAAGGCTTCCGGTAAGAGAATACAAGTCAACCTGCTCGACTCTTTGAAGCCTAATACGACCTATACGATTGATTTCTCGGATGCAATTGTCGACAATAATGAAGGTAACCCGTTAGGTAACTTTGCGTTTACGTTCTCTACCGGTACAGAAATCGATACGATGGAAGTGGCAGGAACGATGCTGGATGCCTCTAACCTGGAACCTATTAAAGGTATGCTAGTCGGACTACATTCCAACCTGAATGATTCGGCTTTCAACAAATTGCCTTTCGACCGTGTGGCACGTACGGACAGCCGTGGACGTTTCTCCATCCGTGGTGTAGCCCCCGGCAAATATCGTATCTATGGATTGATGGATGCCGACCAGAACTTTGCCTTCAACCAGAAAAGTGAAATGATCGCTTTCCACGATTCGTTGATTATCCCCCGCATGGAAGAACGCATCCGCATGGATACGGCTTGGGTGGACTCATTGACTTATGACACGATTGTTGAAAAGAAATATATGCATTATTTGCCGGATGATGTAATCCTCCGTGCTTTTAAAGAGCTCAATTATTCACAATATCTTATCAAGTCGGAAAGACTGGTTCCTCAAAAGTTTACTTTCTATTTTGCCGGTAAGGCGGACACTTTGCCTGTCTTGAAAGGCTTGAACTTCGATGAAAAGGATGCTTTTGTGATCGAAAAGAATCAGCGGAACGATACGATCCATTATTGGGTAAAAGATTCTCTTCTCTTCAAGCAGGATACGCTGGCCATGAGTCTGACTTATCTTTATACGGATACCTTGAATCAGCTTGTACCCCGTACGGATACACTGAACCTCGTTTCAAAGCAGAAATATAAGAAAGAGGAGCCGGATAAGGACAAAAAGAAAAAGAAGAAAAAGAAAGGGGAAGAGGATGAACCCGAACCGACGAAATTCTTGCCGGTGAATGTCAATGCCCCTTCGTCAATGGATGTATATGGATATATTTCTTTGAATTTTGAAGAACCGATAGCCAGTTTCGACACTGCCGCCATACACCTGCGGCAAAAGGTGGATACGCTCTGGAAAGATATACCTTTCGATTTTGAGCAGGATTCAGTGAATCTGAAGAGGTTTAATCTGTATTATGATTGGGAACCGACGCTGGAATATGAATTCTCAGTAGACTCGACTGCCTTCCACGGAATATACGGATTATTTACTGATAAAATAAAACAAGGATTCAAGGTGCGTAGTGAAGATGAATATTTCACGCTTCATTTCAACGTGACGGGAGCGGATTCACTGGCCTTTGTCGAATTGCTTGACGCCCAGGATAAAGTGGTCCGTAAGCGAAGAGTGGAAGAGGACGGAATGGTCGATTTCTATTTCCTGAACCCGGGAAAATATGCAGCCCGACTAATCAATGACACAAATGGAAATGGTGAATGGGACACGGGAGACTTTGCTAAAGGCATCCAGCCGGAGGCTGTTTACTACTATCCAACGATATTGGAATATAAAGCGTTGTGGGATGTGACTCAACCGTGGAATATTCATGCGACTCCTGTGGATAAGCAGAAACCGGACGAACTTAAAAAACAAAAACCAGATGAAGACAAGAAAAAGAAAGATAGGGATCGAAATAATCAGAACCGCCGTCGTTGACGTTCGACGTAACCTTATTATTGGATTGGTGGCATTATTGACCGGAATCTTCGCCCTCCCCGCCAGTGCCCAATGTGAAGCGAAGAATGATGCGTTTCAATCCGGCGAACATGTAATGTATGATTTATACTTCAACTGGAAGTTTGTCTGGGTGAAAGCCGGACTCGCCAGTCTGACAACGAATGCGACCACTTATCATTCGCAACCAGCCTATCGGATCAACCTGCTTGCTTTAGGTAGCAAACGGGCAGACTTCTTTTTCAAGATGCGCGATACGCTGACTTGTGTGATCGGTGAAAAACTGGAACCGCGCTATTTCCGCAAAGGTGCTGAAGAGGGAAAACGTTACACGGTCGATGAGGCTTGGTTTTCTTATAAGGACGGTCTTTGCTTGGTAAATCAGAAGCGTACTTACCGGGATGGAGCGTTTGATGAATCTGAAGCTAGCGATAGCCGTTGTATATACGATATGTTGAGTATTCTGGCGCAGGCACGTTCTTACGACCCTGCAGATTATAAGGTGGGAGATAAAATCAAGTTCCCGATGGCTACGGGCCGTAAAGTGGAAGAGCAAACGCTTATCTACCGTGGAAAAGAAAATGTGAAAGCGGAGAATGGAGTTACTTACCGTTGTCTGATCTTCTCATTGGTAGAATATGATAAGAAAGGAAAAGAAAAGGAGGTGATTACTTTCTTCGTAACGGACGACTTGAACCATCTTCCTGTCCGCCTGGATTTATTCCTGAACTTTGGTTCGGCAAAAGCATTCCTGAATAATGTGACGGGTAACCGGCATCCGCTGACTTCTATCGTTAAATAGATATAGAGAAAAAACAGAAAGAGCTGGAAAGCGCCTTTGCAGGTCGTTTTCCAGCTCTCTCTGTTTTTTTATTCCTGAACTTCGAAAGGCACTTTCTGATCCTTTCGGAACACGCTGGATTCAAAAGTAGCAATCAGCTCTCCGTTTTGGTTTGTTATATCTACCTGATAGCAACCTGTGCTTCGGCCGATATAGCGTTCACGTGCTTCGGCAAAGAGAGTGTCTCCAGGTCCGCTGGCACGTAGAAAAGTAATAGTGGACGAGAGAGAGAAAGCTAGTGTGCCGTGCGAGTTGGCAGCTGCGGCAAGCGCCAGATCTGCTAACGTGAAGATCGCTCCTCCTTGTGTGCGGGCACCTGCATTAAGATGTTCGGATTTTATTTCTAATTTGGCTTTACTGTAACCTTTGCGTACTTCCAGCAGTACTACGCCTGCATTTTCGGCAAACAGATCGTTCTTAAAAAACTCTTGTGCGGTCATGATATTATTTTTGAAGATTCTTTAATCGTTTCTTATTTTTTCAATGAATAGATATATACCTTATCTTTTTCAATTGAGTAGCTAAATTTATTTGTTTCAGACATAATATCCAATATTTTCTCCAATTTATTTGTTTCTATAATAAAACTTCCATGGAAAATCAAATTCTTGAGTTGCTCTGACTCAAATGCGAATGTCACATCAAACTGGCGCTCCAACTCTTTAGAAATGATCGACATAGGAATCTCATCCCAAAAAACTTTGCAGTTGATCCACTGTTCAGCATAGTCAGCACTCTCGGTCAGCTTATAAGTTTGGTCAAGCTTATTAACTGTCATCGTTTGATTAGGTTTCATTGTAAACTCTTGGTTGATGCACGATAAGGCAATGGAACCTTCTAGGAGTGATACCCTTATATAATTCTCGTCATCATAATTATTTACGTTAAACTTAGTACCCAGTACCTTGATCTGTGTAGAGTCTGTTCGTACAACAAATGGATGTTCTCCATGCGCTACCTCAAAATACCCTTCGCCTTCCAGCCGGACATTGCGATTCTTCCGACTAAAACTCTCGGAGTAAGAAAGCTTGGAATCTGCGTTTAACCACACTATAGAACCGTCTGGAAGCTTCATTTTTAATTTCAATTTTCTTGGAGCGTATACTTCGGAAATCAAAGAATCTGAAGTATGCTAATATACTGAAGGATATGATTGCACGTGGATTCTCAGCAGCTGTTTATACACAGGCTACAGATGTTGAGATCGAAGTGAACGGATTGATAACATACGATCGTAAAGTGATAAAACTAGATGAACAGAAATTGAAGAGGATGAATACGGAAATTTGTGAAAGTTTGAAATAAGAAGTCGGATTAGCTACTTGGCTGAGCAAGACAACCCATCTGTAGTCATTCGAATTATAGATACTGTTTACAATATTATATAATTGAGAAAACAGAAGTGTAATAAAAGACCTTGTCGGAAGGAAAAACAGATGCGAGTAAATTCAGTAAGAAGTGCTACTCTCCTTTTTTGTGATTAATGTTATAACGAATTAGCAAAATAATTTGCAGGTTTAATTTTTATGTTTATATTTGCACCGTGAGAGCATGATAAGTGTTGCTAATTCACAATATGACCTGAAAGTATAATGCTATTTTATAGCAAAAACATTGCGCAAATATATGTCGTCACTGAAAAAAATATCGCTAAAGGATATTGCTGAAGCTGCAGGCGTTTCAACAGCATTGGTCTCTTTTGTCTTGAATGGCAAAAGAAAGGAATATCGGGTGGGTGAAGAAACTGCCCAACGAATATTGAAGATCGCTAATGATATGAATTATCAGCCGAATCTTGCGGCAAAAAGTCTCCGAAGCGGTAAAACGAAGACGATCGGACTCGTAGTCTCTGATATATCCAACCCCTTTTTCTCCCAGCTGGCGCGTGTGTTGGAGGATGAAGCCGCCAAGCGGAATTACACTGTGCTTTTTGGAAGTTCGGATGAAAACAAGGATAAAATGAATAGTCTTGTTGGTAACCTTATTAATAAAGGTGTAGACGGGTTGATAATAGTTCCTTGTGAGGGTTCGGAAAGAATTATAGCTTCACTCGTATATGATAATGTTCCTATAGTTTTGTTTGATCGTTATTTTTCTGACATTAATGTAAGTTATGTTGCCCTGAATAATTTTAATGCTTCCTATGTTTTAACCAAACATCTTTTAGAAGTTGGCTATAATGCTCCATGTATGGTCGCTTATGATGTTGACCTGATTCACATGAAAGAACGTGTTCGCGGTTATAAAAAAGCTATGGGAGATGTTGGTAAGAAGAACTTGATTAATGTCGTTTTCTTGAAACAAAATGCTCCCAGAAAATCAGCGGACCGTTTGCTTCCTAAGATGGTTGATGGTGGTGTAGATGCTTTTCTTTTCGCTACCAATATGATTTCATTAGCTTGTTTATACACGATAAAAGATATGGGAGAAGGGATTGTTGGCAAAATAGGTTTAGCGGGTTTTGACGGTAATCCGGCATTTGACTTTTTTAGTGTTCCTATATCCTATATCCGGCAGCCTATAGATGTTTTGGCACAAAAAGCACTTGAAATTCTGATAGATAGTATGACTAACGGGAATACTGTGCAATCTGTGCTTGCAGAGGGTGAGCTTGTTGAGATGATTTCTTAGAGGTTTATTTTTTTTATATGATTGCTTAATCGTTTTTGCTAATTTGTTGAATTAATCCTAAATAAATCAGTTAAACCATGAAAAATTCAAGATTAATCGGTGGAAAACCGAAAATTGGCATCCGTCCTATTATCGATGGCCGCCGTGGAGGTATTCGTGAGTCATTGGAAGGTATGACCATGACTATGGCCCATAAAGTAGCTGAACTATACTCTTCTGTTTTACGTCATGGCGACGGTACTCCTGTAGAATGTGTTATTGCAGATACTACTATTGGTGGAGTGGCTGAAGCAGCTATGGCAGCAGAGAAGTTTCGCAATAATGGAGTGGGGGTTGTACTTTCTGTAACTCCTTGTTGGTGTTATGGGTTTGAGACTATTGATATGGAGGGGGAAATGCCCAAAGCTATTTGGGGCTTTAATGGTACAGAACGTCCGGGAGCCGTTTATCTGGCTTCGGCATTAGCGGGACATACACAGAAAGGATTACCTACATTTGGCATTTACGGACGGGATGTACAAGAGGTTACTTGTACAGATATACCGGAAGATGTAAAAGAAAAACTATTGCGTTTTGCCCGTGCAGGTATAGCTGTAGCTACCATGAAAGGTAAATCTTATCTTTCGATAGGTAGTGTATCTATGGGTATTGCAGGGTCTATCCCCAATCCTGATTTTTTTCAGGAATATTTGGGTATGCGTAATGAATATGTGGATGCCAGTGAGATTGAGCGTCGTATTCAATTAGGTATTTATGACCATGATGAGTTTGAACATGCTATGGCCTGGACCGAAAAGTACTGTAAGAGCAATGAAGGAACAGATTTTAATCCGCCCCATTTGGTATATTCGCGTGAAGAAAAAGATGCTCGTTGGGAATATGTGGTGAAAATGACTCTTATCTTCCGCGATATGATGATTGGTAATCCTAAATTGGCGGAAATGGGCTTCAAGGAAGAATCAATGGGGCATAACGCAATTGCTGCGGGATTCCAGGGACAGCGTCAATGGACGGATTATAAGCCTGATGGTGATTTTTCAGAAGCTATATTGAATACTTCTTTTGACTGGAACGGTATTCGCGAAGCATTTATTTTTGCAACGGAAAATGATACGTTGAATTGTACTTCTATGTTATTCAACCATCTGTTGACAAATACAGCACAAATATTTGCAGATGTACGTACTTACTGGAGCCCGAATGCTGTTGAGCGCGTAACAGGTAAGAAATTGGAAGGCAAGGCTGCAAATGGCTTCATTCATCTTATCAACTCCGGTTCTTGCACACTTGACGGAACTGGTTGTCAAACGCGTGATGGCAAACCCGTAATGAAACCTTTCTGGGAAATTACGGAAGAAGAAGTGGAAACTTGTCTTGCTGTAACTAAATGGCATCCGGCTAGTCGTGAATATATGCGTGGGGGTGGTTATTCTTCCCAGTTTCTGACTCGCGGTGAAATGCCTGTGACAATGTGTCGTCTGAATCTTGTAAAGGGGCAGGGACCGGTATTACAGATTGCTGAAGGGTGGGCTGTGAATTTGGATGAAGATGTATTTAAAGCTATCAATGAGCGTACTGATCGTACTTGGCCTTCCACTTTCTTTGCTCCGCGTCTGACCGGCAAGGGATATTTCCGTGATGTATATACTGTTATGAATAACTGGGGGGCCAATCATGGTGCTATTAGTTATGGTCATATCGGTGCCGATTTGATAACTTTGGCTTCTATGCTTCGTATTCCGGTGTGCATGCATAATGTTTCAGAGGAAAATATTTTCCGTCCCAGCGCATGGGCTGCTTTTGGTGAAGATATGGAAGGAAGTGATTACAGAGCTTGCAAGAATTACGGACCTCTCTATAAATAACTTAGGCAGTATGTTGAAATCAAACAAACTGAAAAATATTTTGCTGGTAGGTACAACTACAATACTTGTATCATGCGGCGGACAAAATGAAATAAAGATGGGAAGTTATGCTTATGATGCTGAGTTCTTAAAAAAACATGGCATTGAATATACAGAGTTGGTATCTGCTGATGGAAATTCTAAAGTAATGGTTATACCGGCGTGGCAGGGTCGTGTTATGACTTCCTCGGCTTCTGGTGATGAAGGTGATAGCTATGGTTGGATCAATTATCGTTTTATAGATAAGAGGGAGATTAGTACCCAATTTAATCCGGTGGGTGGTGAAGAGCGTTTCTGGCTTGGTCCTGAAGGTGGCCCGTTCTCACTTTATTTTAAAGGTGGGCAAGAACAGGTTTATGATAATTGGGTAGTTCCTGCTGTGCTTGATACGGAGCCTTTTAAGGTTGAGTCACAAAATGAAAGCAGTATTCGTTTTGTGAAAGATACTCGTTTGACAAATGCTTCCGGTACTACTTTTGATATAAATATTGATCGTGTCGTGTCGTTGATGGATACTGATAAAGTGGCTGCAGATTTTAATATCCAACTTACAAATGATATGAAAATTGTAGCCTATAAAAGTGAGAATAAGATTACCAATATGGGTGAGAATGCGTGGACAAAAGAAACAGGGCTGATATCTGTATGGATGCTCGGTTGTTTTAATCCCACACCGACCACTACTGTATTCATTCCTTATAAGCAGGGGGCGGAAGGAACAATCGTGAATGATGAATATTTCGGTAAGATTCCTGCAGACAGGCTGATAAAGGAAGATGGTATTATTTATTTTAAAATAGACGGACTTTATCGTTCAAAACTGGGATTGCCAGCTTCACGTGCAACGAACTTATGTGGAAGTTATGATTCTTCAAAGGGGGTACTTACTATTCTGTGGTGTAATCTTCCTGAGGTTTCTTCAACTTACGTAAACGGACAGTGGGGAGTTCAGGAAGATCCATTTGCCGGTGATGTAATCAATTCTTATAATGATGGTCCGGTAGAGGACGGCTCTATTATGGGGCCTTTCTATGAGATTGAAACATCTTCTCCCGGTGCTGAATTGGTTCCAGGAGCATCATTGGTTCATATACAGAAAGTCGTTCATATACAAGGTAAGGATGAACAGTTGGCTCCTATTGTACAAAAATTGTTTGGAGCCGACCTGAATATAATTAAGGCAAAGTTTCAATAGGGTAATTATATAAAAGAGAACTTGTATGGAATCGAATAAAATAATACCGAAAGGTCTCCTTTTCCCATTCATTCTGTTAACTACGCTTTTCTTTGCCTGGGCTGTACCGAATAATCTCACAGATACTATGTTGGCAGCTTTCAAGCGCATCATGAGTATGAGTGACTCGAAAACAGCCTGGATACAAATAGTTTGTTATTTATTGGGCTATGGATGTTGTGCTGTTCCCGGTGCCTTGTTCATCAAAAAATATACCTATAAATCTGGTGTGATGCTGGGACTTGGTTTGTATGCGTCTGGAGCTTTATTATTCTATCCGGCAATGTTAAGCTCGGGAGTGAATGTTGAATTTAGTTTCTTCATGTATCTATTGGCAATCTTTATTCTCTTTGCAGGACTTTCTGTTTTGGAAACATCTGCAAATTCTTATGTATTGTCAATCGGTCCTGAAAGCACTGCAACGCGTCGTTTGAACTTGTCGCAGGCATTTAATCCGTTTGGAGCTATAACAGGGGTGGTGATCAGTCAGATTTTTATTCTCTCACAACTGAATGGGATGACGGCTACGGAACGTGTACAACTTCCGGCTGAAGAATTGGCTGTCATTCAGGGACAGGAATTAAATGCTGTTACCACAGCTTATGTAGTGCTTGGTTTAGTAATGTTGGTATTGTTGCTCGCTATCCGGTTTACCAAGATGCCGAATCTTAGTGAAAAAGGGGAGAAGGTGGAGTTTCGTGCTACTTTCCGTCGTCTGGTAAGAAATAGAAATTATGTATGGGGAGTAGTTGCACAGTTTTTTAACATAGGTGCCCAGATAGCTGTTTGGTCATTTGTTATTCGTTATGCTATGGTACAATTGGATTTTGATGGTGTATTAGCTTCTTTGGGAGATACGGCTTCTGCTGATGCTGTTATTAACGCATTGCGTAGCGTGGAACCGGTGGCGGCTGCATTCTATAACGGATGTGAATGGCTTGGGCTGGATGATTTATTGCCACGCACAGCGGAACAGGCTGGAGCTACTTACTATATCATGTCACTCATTCTCTTTGTCATTATGAGATTTGTTTGTACTGCGATGATGAAGTATGTGAGAGCTTATAAATTATTGATAGGTCTTGCTCTTCTTGCTGTGATGTGTTGTTTGGGAACGATGTTGGGTAAAGGCAGTTTTGGGGTTTATTGTTTGATGGGCATTTCCGGTTGTATGTCATTGATGTTCCCTACTATTTATGGTTTTGGACTTACCGGACTGGGTAATGATACCAAAATTGGCGGTTCATTTATGGTAATGGCTATTGCTGGCGCGGCTGTTCTGACTCAAATTCAAGGTATTGTTTCTGATCAGACAGGCAGTATTATGGCAGCATACATTGTACCGGGTATTGCTTTTGCTGTAATTGCGTATTATGGTTTTTTTATTGCAAGAAAACAGGAGTTGGCAATTAAATAAAGGTTGAGACCATGGAATTAAATAAGAAATACGTTATCGGCCTTGATTTTGGAACAGATTCTTGTCGTGCATTGGTAGTAGACACATGTAATGGGCATGAAATCGCTGCAGGGATAAGTTTTTATTCCCGCTGGAAAGCTGGGCTTTATTGTGATGAGCATAATAACTGCTATCGTCAACATCCTTTAGATTATATTGAGTCCATGACAGAAGCTGTACATGTAGCTTTATCCAGGCTGAATAAAGAAGAGGTGGCTTCTATCTGCGGATTGTGTTTTGACACAACTGGAAGTACTCCCGCCTTGACTGATCATACAGGTATGCCGTTAGCTTTACGTCGTGAGTTTGCAGAAGAACCGGATGCAATGTTTGTTCTTTGGAAAGATCATACAGCTGTCCGAGAAGCAGATCAAATTAATGCACTGATTAAAGAACGTAATCTCGATTATTTGCTTTATGAGGGTGGCACTTATTCATCAGAATGGGTGTGGTCAAAAGTCTTGCATATTATCAGCACAAATGACGCTATAAAAGAGGCGGCTTATGCTTGGGTGGAACATTGTGATTGGATGACTGGACTAGTAACTGGTAATACTGTTCCTGAAAAAATTCTTCGTAGTCGTTGTGCTGCAGGTCATAAAGCTATGTGGCATGAAAGTTGGGGGCTTCCTTTAGGTGAGTTTCTAGGGGAACTTAATCCGGCATTGAAAGAAATGCTTCCACATCTTTTCACAAAGACCTATACAAGTGATACGAAAGCTGGTACATTGACTGCCGAATGGGCGGAGAAATTAGGGTTATCAGAAGGTATTGCTGTTGCCGTAGGAGCATTGGATGCTCATATGGGGGCTGTAGGAGCTTCTGTTGCACCGGGAATATTGACACGTATCATAGGGACATCTACCTGTGATATTATGGTGGCCGGGAAAGGCGAAGTCGGCGATCGTTGTATCAAAGGAATCTGTGGACAGGTGGATGGCTCTGTTTTACCGGGTTTTATTGGGCTTGAAGCTGGTCAGTCTGCTTTTGGGGATATTTACGCTTGGTTCAAGAAGATATTGTCATGGCCTCTTAAAAATATTCCGGACGGACAGGCTAAGCAAGAAATATTGGACAACATATTAGTTGAATTGACTCGTGAGGCTCTGGCTATAGAGCCGTCCGAGGAAGATGCGGTTGCTTTGGATTGGATGAATGGACGTCGTACTCCCGATGCTGATCAGAATGTGAAAGGTGGCATTATAGGACTTACTTTGGGGACTAGTGCTCCAGAAGTATTCCGTGCACTGGTGGAGGCTACTGCATTCGGTTCTCGTCGTATTGTTGAGCATATGAAGGGGCAGGGTTTGCGTATTGATTCTGTCAATGCTATTGGAGGTATCACAAAGAAAGCTCCTTTTGTAATGCAGACACTAGCAGATGTATTAAGTATGCCTATTCGTGTGATCCGTTCCGAGCAGGCTTGCGCTTTAGGAGCAGCTATGTTTGCTTCTGTTGCAGCCGGAATATACTCGGATATTAGCGAAGCTATGAAAAACATGAGTTCGGATATTGAAGTCGAATACAAGCCAAATAAAAAACGCTCCCTTGTTTATGAGGTGCTTTACAGAAAATATATTGAATTGTCGAAATTTTCTGAATCTTATTCGAATGATGTCTATTTATAAATTTGGGAGTTTGTTGCATGGATCATTTTGGTAGTATTCTAATTTCTTGTTTTTAAGGTTCATGATGAATGTCTGACAAAAGCTTTTTGGCATTACTTATTGCAAATCTGTGTTATGAAGGCCTTCACATTTTTCTTGCCAGAAGTAACAGTCTTATGGCTTTTGATATGTATGTTCATCGAACTTGATATGTGTTGTGGAATTGTCTATGATTAATTTTACAGGCAACTCCAATTGTTCTTTGGCAATATGAATATTTGTCTTCAACTCTGTGTTTATAATAAATTCTAACTATGGAGCTGTTGTTAGTGGCAGTACTTACACGCAGAATATAGTTTTTAGCCATTTCGGTGCTCCCCTATAGTTACAAGGTTTGCAGACAATATTTGATTGTTTCCTCTGTTCCTTTAGATAGGTAGAAGATGTACTGTCTGGGAATTGTCGTATGAATTTTTGTATATAAATATAATCCTATATTTTTTACTGAAAATGTATTTATTGTTAGTAAAATGTGTGACTATGTTAGTTGTGAATTTATAAAATCATTTGTAATGTTCAATAACATATACTAATGATCGTGTGTTTAATTTAATTATTTCTGTGCTATGAAAGTGTATTATAAAATTTTATTTATTTGTTTTTTATATCTAGGAATGGTGCCAACAGATGTAAAGTCTGAGATTAGGCTTCCTGGCGAAGGAACTAATTCCATGATAGGAGTTGATAAAAATTCTTCATTGGTTATTCAGCAAAATAAACGAAAAATTTCGGGAAAAGTAGTTGATGCCGCTACAGGTGAAGGGTTGATAGGGGTTACTATTGTTGCGAAAGGTACTCAAGATGGTACAATAACAGATGTAGATGGGAATTTTACGTTGTCGGTTTCAAATGGGACTATACTGGAAATATCTTATGTGGGATATAAGAAACAGACTATTACCATTAGAGACCAGCAGAAGCTGGACTTACGCATGCATTCGGATAATGAGATGCTTGATGAGGTTGTTGTTATTGGTTACGGTTCCATGAGAAAGTCGGATTTGACAGGAGCAGTAGTAAGTGCAAATATTAAGGATTTTGAGAAATCTCCAAATACAAATATATTGCAGTCACTGCAAGGTACTGTACCCGGATTGAACGTAGGACAAGTGACTTCGGCAGGTTCTTCTCCTAGTATACAAGTGCGTGGTAAAAATACGTTGTCTGGAAGTGAAAGTGTATTAATTGTTTTGGATGGTATCATATATACCAACTCTTTGTCTTCTATTAATCCGAATGATATTGAATCGATTGACGTCTTGAAGGATGCAAGTGCTACTGCTGTTTATGGTGCTCAGGCTGCTAACGGAGTATTGCTGATTACTACTAAAAGAGGAAAGACAGGAGGTACAAAGGTTGATTTTTCTTCATCTTACACAATTTCTAGCCCGACAAAGAACCTTCGCCCAATGAATCGTCAGGAATTCTTGGACTTTACAAAAGAGTTTTATTATGATAAAGCTTATATGGGTCCCGATTATACAACGCCTAATCCTGATTTCAATCTTGCTGATTATCTTCCGGCTCCGACAATGCTTGATAGCTCTCAGCCTGACGGAATCTCTGCTAAAGATTATAGCTGGTGGGATGAAGGTACACAGACAGCTTCGGTTTTTGAGAATCGTTTAAGTGTGTCCGGTGGTTCTGACGCAATGTCTTATTTGATTTCATTCTCTAATACAGAACAGCAGGGATATCTTATCAATGATGATTTTTCAAGAAATAGTATTCGTGTAAATCTGGATGTAAAACCGTATAAATGGTTGAAAATGGGAGTTCAGTCATTTGCTTCTTTTGTGAAGCAAGATGGTGCTTCTCCAACTTCACAGAGTTTGATACAACAGAGTCCGATGATTGAACCGTATGATGAAGAGGGAAAGATTGTCCCATACCCATTTAATACAGTGGCTACTAATCCTTTTATGCAATCGGATGTTAATGACAAGGAAAGACATAATTACTTCTTTGCTAATGTTTATGCAGAGGTTCAATTGCCGATAAAAGGGTTGACATACCGTTTCAATTATGGTAATAATTATCGCATTGACGAGCATCATCAGTCAAATGAATATGGCGCAAGTATGAAAGGAGAAGCTTATAAGCATCATACTACTTATTATGATTGGACTTTTGATAATATATTGAATTATAGTGCTGAGTTTGGCGATCATAGTATTGCAGCAACTTTACTTTATGGTGCTAGTGAACGTAAGGAAAGCTATACTTCTGCTTTAGCAAGAAAATTCTTGCGCTTATCATTGGGCTTTGATGCGTTGGAATCAGGAACGGATCAGTTTGTTGAGTCGAATGCATGGAGTGAAGCTTTGTTGTATCAGATGGCTCGTGTGAATTATAAATTGAAAGACCGCTATTTGTTGACTGCCACAGTGCGTCGAGATGGCTTTTCTGGCTTTGGAGAAAATAACAAGACTGCTATATTTCCATCTGTTGCGCTAGGTTGGGTAATGTCAGAAGAAGAGTGGTTTAAGATTGATTGGATTAATAATCTGAAATTACGTGGGGGTTGGGGTATCAGTGGTAACCAGACGTCTCGTTATAAATCATTATCCAAGACAAATGTTGATCCTGGCTATGTATTTGGTGATGGAGGTGAAACTGAGAATTCTCAAAGAGTAACAACCATGGGGAATAGTGATTTGAAATGGGAAAAGACAGCTGGCATAAACTTGGGACTTGATTTCTCTATATTAAATAATAGAATTAATGGTTCGTTGGAGTTCTATCAGACTACTACTCGTGATTTGCTTTATGATATGACGATTCCTACTATTACAGGTTTTGGTTCTGTTAGTTCAAATATTGGTAAAATTAGAAATAAAGGTGTTGAATTTATTATAACTTCGCACAATTTTACTACTCGTGATTTTGAATGGAGTACAACATTTAATATATCAGCTAACAGAAATAAAATTGTTACTCTGTTTGGTAAGGATGCTGATGGAGACGGGAAAGAAGATGATTTGACGTCAAGTAACCTTTTTATAGGAGAACCTATCTCTGCTATCTATAACTATCAAATAGATGGTATATGGCAGCTCGATGATGAGATTCCTACAGGTTATCATCCTGGTAACTATAGAATTGTAGATACTGATGGTAAGGATGGAATTACAGTTGATGACCGTATAATTCTTGGAAAGAAGGATCCTGCTTACCGTTTTGGTATAATGAATAAATTCCGTTATAAAGATCTTACTTTCAGCTTCTTTATCAATTCTGTACAAGGAGGTAAAAATGGATATCTGCAGGCTAATTCGGGTTCTCTGAATAGAGGAGATGTCAACCATCGTTTATACAACCGTATAAGTGAAATGGGAGCGGATTATTGGTCACCAAACAATCCTAATGCAACTTATGCACGATTTAGTCAGGCGCCTACTATAAATCCCACCCGTTATCAACAGCGTAATTTTGTTCGTTTGCAAGATGTAACTTTAGGATATAATCTTCCTAAGAGCTGGACAAAAACAGTTGGTATTGAAAATGTGAATCTTTATGTAACGGGAAAGAATCTTTTGACTTTTACAAAGTGGAAGGGATGGGATCCGGAAGCAGGCCAAGACTACAACGGTCGTCCGGTACTTAAGAGTTTTACATTCGGTTTAAATGTTACACTATAAATTAGAAGTACGATTATGAAAAAGTATATAGTTTTATGTTGTGTGTTGAGTGGAATGTTGTTCGGTTGTAATGAGAGTAGTTTCTTAAGGGAAGTTCCGGCAGACTTTATGAGTGCTGAAAACTCTTATGAGACTGAAGATGATTTCAACATGTCTGTAAATGATTTATATGGTTTGGTGCGGGAAGATATGTATGGTTATGATGAATGGCGCCCGTTTGATTATTTATATGGAACAGATTTGATCTTTGATGGTGAACCTGGTACGCAAATTCGACATAGTAATATGCTAGGAGCTTATCATCCCACAGCAGTAAGTCCAAGTGTTCATTGGAATCTAATTTATAAAATGATTGCTGGAGCAAATACTATTATTGATAGACTCGAGATATCTTCATTATCTGAGGACAAGAAGACTTTGTTTGAAGCTAAGGCTCGTTTTTTCCGGGGTTTTGGTTATAGAACTTTAGGGTATTTATATGGTGGAGTACCTCTGGAACTTCATGAAGTGAAACAGGCTAAGACTGATTATGTACGTTCTACTCGTGAACAGACCTTAATACAAGCTATGGAGGATGTGAAATTTGCCGCTGAAAAGTTACCGGATATTACTCAGGTAAGAGATGGTGAGGTTTCTTCTCCGGCAGCTTATCATCTTCTTGCAGAGCTTTATCTTGCGCTTGGTAGAGATCAGGATGCTGTTGATGCTGCTACTTTAGTGATTGATAATCCTGCGTTGGGATTAATGAAAGACCGTTTCGGTTCTAGAAAATCAGAAGCAGATAAAGATGTGTATTGGGATTTGTTTCGTAGAAATAATCAAAATAGAGGCGCTGGAAATACTGAAGGAATTTGGGTTATTCAGTTTGAGATAGATACTCCGGGGGGAGGTAGTAGTTCTACTAAATTGCAAGAGAAATTTAATTATAGATTAGAGCGAAATATTGCTCCTATGGTTCGTGATGTACGAATTAAGAAGAATGGAAAAACATATACACCGTTCAATTGGCCTGTTTCTGATTACACGGGAGGTCGTGGTATCGGTTGGGGTATATCCACTAAATATTTCTCTAATACTGTTTGGGAAGATGATTTTGACGGCGATATGAGAAATGCAAATCATAATTTTGTACGTAAGTTTCGGGTTCACAGAAGCGAGGTTATTAATTTAGGGATAACAGAACTTGATGTTGATCATTTGCCGGAGGGAGTGGAGGTCATCGTTGGGCAAGGAAATAGTACAACTATTCCTGGACGTTATTTATATGCATATCAGTCTAAATGTACTACCCCTGGTAATCATCCGGATGCATTATATTCCAATAAAGCTAATCTTTCTTTGAAAGGGGATGCGGGAGTTACTTATACAGATCAATATATGTTCCGTCTTGCTGAAACTTACTTATTGAGGGCCGAAGGATATATGAATCTGAATAAAAAAGATCTGGCAGCAAAAGATATAAATGAAGTCAGGGATAGGGCACATGCAAAACCGGCAGATGAATCAGAAATTGATATGGATTATATTCTTGATGAGCGTATGCGTGAGCTTGGTATTGAAGAAAAACGTCGTCTTACATTAATGCGAACACAGACTCTTTATGATAGAGTTATGAAGTGTAATCCATATTATGCGAATCCTGAGACTAATGGTGATGGCGTAGGGATGCAGAAGCATTATAATATTTGGCCTATTCCGCAATCTGCTATAGAGGCGAATAGTGACGCTGTTCTTGAGCAGAATCCAGGATATAATTAATTAAATAGTCCACTTGAAAAGGTATAGTCCGATCTTTGTATTTGTTGGAAAATAACTATAAAGGTTGGTTGTAACTAAAAAAGCTTTTTCAAGTGGACTCACTTAATGACTGTTTAATAATTAAATGAACTGTATGAGAAGAATACTTCTAGTTTTATTTGTGTTTTGTGCTGTAATCGTAAATGCACAAATTAAAGTTTGCGACAAGGCTGTGGGAGGAATAGATTTTCCCCTGTGCACTGACGGAAAAGTCAGCAACATTTTTGTTTCGGATGCTGATTATGAAGTTGTGAAAAGGGTGGCGAATATATTTGCTGATGATATTTGCCTTGTTACAGGGAAGAAGGGTAAGGTTACTACTTCTAAGTCTGTTAAAGGTAAAAATATAGTCATTATCGGTACTTTAGGTAGAAATGCTGTTATTGATGATTTTGTCCAAAAGGGACTCATAAATGTAGAAAGTATTAAAAATGGTTGGGAACAATATGTTGTTAAAGTACTAGATAAACCACAGGCGAATATAGATCGCGCATTGGTGATAGCAGGTTGCGATCGTAGAGGTACTGCTTATGGTGTGTTTGCAATTTCTGAAGCGATGGGAGTCTCTCCATTATATTGGTGGTCTGATATACCTGTAAAAAGATCTAGATCTTTATTCGTCCAAACTTCAGAATACATCTCAAAAGCTCCAAGTGTGAAGTATAGAGGGCTGTTTATCAATGATGAAGGATGGGGGATTACTCCATGGGCAAAGAAAACTTATGATCCGGAACTTGGTGATATAGGTCCGAAAACGTATGCTAAGGTCTGCGAGTTGATTCTTCGAATGAAAGGCAATATGTTATCTCCTGCAATGCATCCAGGTTCGGGAGCATTCAATAAGTATCCTGAAAACAAAATCGTAGCTGATAATTATGCTATCGTAATGACTTCTGCTCATTGTGAGCCATTGTTGTTTAATAATGTGACAGAATGGGATAAAAAGACAATGGGCGATTGGAACTATATGACTAATAAAGGTATGATTAATAAGGTCTTGGATAAACGTATTTCGGAGAATGGTCCTTATGAGAACTTTTATACTCTAGCTATGCGTGGAATTCACGATTCAGGTCTTATTGGCGTACCGAAAGATAAGGAAGTATCACTTATTGAGGAAGTTCTTGGTGATCAACGCGATATCTTGGCAAAGCATATCAATAAACCTATCGATTCTATTCCTCAATTATTTATGCCTTATAAAGAGGTGCTAGATATATATGAAAAAGGATTGAAAGTACCGGAAGATGTAACTTTGGTATGGCCGGATGATAATTTCGGTTATATAAAGAGACTAAGTAATAGTGAAGAACGTAAACGAAAGGGTGGAGCAGGGGTATATTATCATATTTCTTATTGCGGTGCTCCTCATGATTATCTATGGATTAATACAACTCCCAATACGTTGATTTTTGAGGAGATGCGTAAGGCTTATGATACTGGAGCTGATCGCTATTGGTTATTGAATGTAGGGGATATAAAGCCGGGAGAACTTGCGCTGAAGTTTTTCTTTGATATGGCGTGGAATGTTGATTATTTTAACTTCGAGAATTCTTATGATTTCAATACAAACTATTTAACTTCAATTTTTGGTGAGAAGTATAGAGACGATTTGAAAGATATTCTTGATACTTATTTCCTCCTGGGCTTTCAGCATAAACCGGAATCTATGGGCTGGGGTTATCTTTGGAACAACTATCAACATATGGAAAGAGTCATAGATACGGATTTCTCTTTGATAAATTATAGTGAAGCCGAAGACCGTATGAACGAATATGATCGTATCTCTGATAAAAGTGAAAAAATATGGAAGTCTCTTCCTGTAGAACTAAAAGCACCTTTTTATGAGCTTGTGCATTATCAAGTCAAGGGAGCTGCATTGATGAATAAGAAGATGCTGACTGCTCAAAAGAATCGTTGGTATGCTCGTCAAAATCGTGCAGCAACGAATCTTTATGCTGATAAAACCAAGCTCTTCCATGATAGTCTTGATTATTATACTAAAGAGTATAATACAATGCTTAATGGGAAATGGAATCATATGATAACTGTTTCTCCAGGGTGGAAAGGTAAATATCAGAATATGCCTCCAATAGAAAAGTATCACCCGAAGCATGGTGAGGATATGCAGATATTTATACCAGGTAAAGATTGTACTTTGGGTCTTGGCGCTGCAAATGTATTGCCAACCGTCAATCCGTTCGTTGAGAAAAAACTATTTGTTGAACTTTATAATAGGGGCGATAAAGCGTTTAGCTGGGAAGCAACCACAGATATGCCATGGGTAAAACTTAGTAAGAAAACTGGGACTACATTACTGCAGGAACGTATTGATATATCTGTTGATTGGGCTAAGGTTCCTACAGGAGATAATCTTGTAGCTGAGATTGAATTTAAAACGAAAAATAAAGTGGAAAAGGTGATTTTACCGGTGTTTAATCCTCAAACTCCAACAGTAGCAGAGATTAAAGGACTTTATGTGGAAGATAATGGGTGCGTATCGATTAATGCAGGTAAGTTTCATCGTAAGCAAGAGGCCAATGGAGTAAAAGTACGTACTGTTATGGGTCTTGGATATGAGAATGAATGTGTGCAGTTGGGTGAGGCAACTCAGGAAACCCAAAGTATGTGGAATACTCATAAAGTTTCTCAGGCTCAATATGATTTTTATTCATTCAACGGTGGCAATGTAGTAGCATATATATATGCACTTCCTTTATTTCCGATAGATCCGAAGCATGACACTCGCTATGGCGTTATGGTTGATGACGGTTTAGTGCATTGGGTAACAGTTTCATCTAAAGAATACTCTGGTGAATGGCATCGGAATGTTTTCCGTAACAGTGCGATTGCTACGGTAAAAATGCATGTAGGGAAACCTGGTAAACACACATTTAAATTGATTTGTGCTGATCCGGGAATGATTATTCAAAAAGTGGTATTAGATTTTGGTGGTATGAAGCAATCATATTTGGGGCCAAAGGTAACTATGGTAGAATAAGATGAATAGAGTAAGTATTCTGTTGTCTTTGTATTTGTCCTTTTGTTCATGCATATTGCATGGGCAAGGGACATATATATATAACCCAAGTATAGGTAAAACAACTTGTGTTGCTCGGGTAACAGGGATGCCTTTGCCTGATGAGGAATTCTCGTCGCCAAATTTGACTGTTCAGCAATGGAATATCGGAGGGACTGATCTTGGCATAGTTTGGGAACAGAATCCGGGTCAATATGGAATTTTTTTTGGTGATAGCTATGGTAGGAATTTCAAACCTTTCGAGCCAAAGCCGAATGATGCAAGCGGTGAATGGAGATGTAACTTTCTGGCTTTTTCAACAGATACTGATCTTGAGGATGGACTGTCGTTTTCGGGTGTGGCAACTGATAATAAAGGGGAAGCTCGTGAGATTATTCCTGGTGGAAAGGATAAGTCGGGAAAGGGGGATTGGACATCTATTCCGACAGCGGCTATTCGAGCTAATGGAAAAGATTATGTTCATTATTTCAATATGCGAAACTGGCGTCATTGGGATACTAACTATTCTGGTCTCTATCGTTCTGCTGATTCAGGAATAACTTGGGGACCATGTATTGATGTTAAATTCTCGTCAAATAGTTATTTCGGTCAGATTGGCTATTTTAAGAAAGATGGGTATATTTATATGATTGGGACAGAGACAGGACGTAATACTCCTGCCCGTCTGGCCCGTTTCCGGGAGAAAGACATAGAGCGACAGAAACGTTATGAGTACTGGGACGGAATAGCGAAAAGATGGATACGTGGTGATGAAAAGCGTGCTACTGTGATAATTGATGATAAAGTCGGTGAGCTATCATTCATTTATAATTATAAGTATAAGAAATGGATAATAGCTTATTTTGCTTCAGCCCGATATGACATCACTCTTCGCATGGCCGATGATATTACGGGGCCTTGGAGTGAACCGTACAAATTGGTTGACTCTAAAGAGTATCCTCAATTATATGGTTCTTTCTTTCATCCATTGTCTTCCTATGGCGATGAGCTTTATTTCTTGATGTCAATGTGGAAACCATATAATGTTTTTCTCATGAAAGCTAAGCTTCTTAAAAATTAATTGTGTATGTGTAAATTATAAATTTAAAACTAATTATTGTATGAAGAAAATTTCATTCTTATTTTTGTTTTTTCTTTTAGGAAATGTTTGTTCATCTGTTTTCGCACAGATTGGCTTGGATAATGATTTATTCAATCTGGCTCAGATTAAATCAGGGATGAGAAACAGAAGAATTTCAAGTACTGATCCGACTAATGGTAATCGTGACCATTTGGAACCATTTAAACCTGGTGAAAAGAGAACTATTGCTGAGATCAAAGGTACTGGAGTGATTAATCATATATGGATAACTTTATCTCCGACTCCAGATCAATTGAGCCGTAATGATATTATTATTCGTATGTATTGGGATGGCAATGATTTTCCTTCTGTTGAATCCCCAATCGGTCCATTTTTCGGACAAGGCTGGAATGAGTCGTACAATTATGGGGCTATGCCTCTGTCGGCCGGACCGAAGAATGGTACTGGGCTTACTTCTTATTTTACGATGCCTTTTGAAAAAGGTGCACGTATTGAGATTGAGAATCAAAGCGGAAAGACAATTAAAGCTTTCTATTTTTATGTAGACTATCTTGAGATGAAGAAGCTTCCTAAGGATATGGGACGATTTCATGCGTGGTATAACCATAATCTTACAGAAGCTTTGCCGGAAGGAGAAACAGAATGGGGGCTTACAGGAGAGCAACATCCTAATACAAAGGAAGAACGTAACTATGTGTTTATTGAAACGAAGGGCAAGGGACATTTTGTAGGTATAAATTATTATATTCATTGTCCGACGCCTATGTGGTACGGTGAAGGGGATGATATGTGGTTTATTGACGGTGAAGAGCATCCTTCACTTATCGGTACTGGTACTGAAGATTTCTTTAATACATCGTGGTGTCCTAAAGAGCAGTTCTCATTTCCATATTTTGGAGCTCCTCGGGTGAATGACGATCATGGTTGGTTAGGACGTACTCATGTATACCGCTTCTTTATTTCTGATCCCATATTCTTTGAAAATAGTGTGAAGGGTACTATAGAGCATGGATCCAATAACAATCTTACTTTGGACTTGGCTTCTGTTGCATATTGGTATCAGGATACAGCAGTTGCTCTGCCCCCGGCTCCAACAAAAGAACAGAGAGCGTTGAAACCATTTATCAATTATAAAGATATGCATCGTTGGCGTGATGCTTGGCGTAAATCAAAAGGTAATAAGCCGACTCTTTGGGGGAATGAAATTAAATAAAGAGCAATAAATAGAATATTTATGAGCAAAATAATAACTGGAAAAATGAGGAAAACCATTGCTTTGATAATCTCCGTATTTTTGCTGTCTGGCAGTGTTTATGCTCAGGATGTTGCTTCGAAACAAAAGCCAAAAGCATATATTGTGTCGAATGCGCATTTGGATACTCAATGGAACTGGGACATACAGACTACGATTAAAGAGTATGTGTGGAATACAGTAAACCAGAACCTTATGCTTCTTAAACAATACCCTAATTATGTGTTCAATTTTGAGGGTGGTGTCAAGTATGCATGGATAAAGGAATATTTTCCTATTCAATACGAAGAGATGAAGAAGTATATCAAGACCGGACGTTGGCATGTGAGTGGCGCGAGTTGGGATGCTACGGACGTATTAGTGCCGTCAATAGAATCTTCATTACGTAATATAATGTTGGGTCAGGATTATTATCGCAAGGAGTTTGGAATAGAAAGTACTGACATATTTTTACCTGACTGTTTTGGATTTGGTTGGACTTTACCAGCCATAGCCTCACATTGCGGGCTTATCGGATTTTCATCTCAGAAATTAAAATGGCGTACTAATCCTTTCTATGGGAAAAGTAAATACCCATTTACTATTGGACTGTGGGAAGGTATAGATGGTTCTACTATAATGATGGCGCATGGTGAAGATTATAATAAACGTTGGAAAGAAGAAGATCTGTCCAATAATAAGGATTTACTTAAATTCACAGCACAATCTCCTCTGAATATGGCTTATCGTTATTATGGCACAGGGGATATAGGTGGGTCTCCTACATTGGAGTCTGTGCGTACAGTGGATAAAAGCGTAGAAGGTGATGGATTGGTTGAAATTGTTAGTGCTGCTAGCGATCAACTTTATAAAGACTTTATGCCATATAAGAATCACCCTGAGCTTCCACGATATAATGGTGAGTTACTGATGGATGTACATGGTACTGGATGTTACACTTCTCAAGCTGCGATGAAATTGTATAATCGTCAGAATGAATTGTTAGCAGATGCTGCAGAACGTTCATCTGTTGTAGCGGATTGGTTGAATCAGGCTTGTTATCCGGGGAAAGCTTTTACGGAAATTTGGCGGCGTTTTATTCTTCATCAATTCCATGACGATTTGACGGGTACTAGTATACCTCGTGCTTATGAGTTCTCATGGAATGATGAACTCATTTCACTTCAGCAACTTTCTGGTATTCTTACATCTTCCGTGGATGCTGTTGTTCGCCAGATGGATACGAAAACTAAGGGTGTGCCAGTGGTTATTTATAATTCTTTGGGCTATAATGTTACCGATCTTGCAGAGGTGGAAATAGAAATGTCCAAGGCTCCTAAGGGTGTTTCTGTGTATGATGCTAATGGTAAGAAGGTTCCAGCACAGCTTTTGAGTTACTGCAATGGCAAAGCTAAGTTGCTGCTGGAGGCAACAGTTCCTGCTGTTGGATACGCTGTATATGATATACGAACTTCAAATACTTCGGAACGTACTGTCATCCCTTCTAATGCTTTTGTATTAGAAAATTCAATCTATAAATTGTCTCTCGATCAGAAGGGGGATGTGATCTCTTTATTTGATAAGCAGCATAACAAAGAGCTGGTTAAAGAAGGCAAAGCAATACGTTTAGCCTTATTTACTGAAAATAAATCGTATGTTTGGCCTGCTTGGGAAATTAAGAAGGAAACAATTGATACTATTCCTCAATCTATTACAGATGATGTTAAGATAACGATGGTAGAGAATGGTACACTACGCAAGTCTATTTGTATCGAAAAACATTATGGAGAGTCAAGCTTTAAGCAATATATTCGTCTGTATGAAGGAAGTCGCGCTGATCGTATTGATTTTTATAATGAAGTAGACTGGCAATCCACTAATTCATTGTTGAAGGCGGAATTCCCATTGAATATAACTAATCAGAAGGCTATGTATGATCTTGGATTAGGTTCTATTGAGAGAGGCAATAACACTACTACTGCATATGAGGTTTATGCTCATCAATGGGCTGATCTGACAGATAAAAATAACAGTTATGGTGTTACGGTAATGAATGATTGTAAATATGGTTGGGATAAGCCTGATGATCATACCATTCGTCTTACTCTCCTTAATACACCTGGAACTAATAAACGCTATGTATATCAGGATAAACAAGATTTCGGTTATCATACATTTACTTATAGCCTGGTTGGACATAGCGGAAAATTAGAAAAACCGAAAACTGTATGTAAGTCTGATTTGCTGAACCAAAAGCTAAAAGCTTTCTCTACAAGTAAACATCAAGGTACTCTGGGTAAAGAATTCTCTTTTGCATCTTCAGATAATGAAAATGTTATTGTTAAAGCGATAAAGAAAGCAGAAAATTCAGATGAATATGTGGTGCGTGTTTATGAAATTGGTGGTGAAAAGAAGCAAAAAGCGACTATTACTTTTGCAGGTAATATTATAGATGCATGTGAGGCTGATGGTACTGAAAAAGAAATAGCTCAAGCTCAATTCAGCGATAATATGTTGTCTTTGAATATAAAACCGTTTTCTATCAAGACCTTCAAAGTTCGTCTCAAAAAATCAGAATTGGAACCTTTTGAGTTGCAATATACTCATCTTCTTTTGAACTATAATCAAAAGTGTTCTTCTTTTAATGAGTTCCGTGCAGAGGGTGATTTTGATGCAGGTTATTCATATGCAGCGGAATTGTGGCCTTCGAAACTCTGTGTTGATCAGATACCTTTTGAATTCGGTGAAAAGGATACTGCAAATGGTATGTCCTGTAAAGGGGATACGTTGTATTTACCAGAAAAAGGAACATACAATAAATTGTATGTTTTAGCTGCTGCTACTGATGGGGATTATACAGTTCCATTTAAAAGTGGACATGTTGAGAGCAAAGTGTATATTCCTTCATATACCGGTTTTGTAGGTCAATGGGGGCATACGGCGCATACTAAAGGTTACTTGAAAGATGCGAATATTGCATTTGTAGGAACACATCGCCACTCATCTACGGATGATGAGCCATATAATTTCACTTATATGTTTAAGGTAGGTATAGATATACCGAAAGGTGCGCGTAGTATTGTATTGCCAAATAATGAAAAGATTGTACTTTTTGCAGCGACGTTAGTTAATGAAGTTTTGGATCCGGTGGAGGTTGCATCTGTTCATTTTAATACAGCTATAAAAGAGAATGCTATTAATCTGAATGATGGGGATATTAAGTATGATAATCTTCTTAAAGGTGCTAAAGTTATAGGATTCTCCGGCTCTTATAATGAGCGTGAAAAACCTCATCAAATTATTGATGGTAATTATAATACAAAATGGTGTGATGTCGGAAAACATCTTAATTACGCAGATTTTGATTTAGGGGAAAGCAAGTCACTTACAGGCTGGAAGCTTGTGAATGCAGGGCGCGAAGATAAAGGTTATGTTACCTCTGCCTGTTTCTTATTGGGGCGTAACAGCCTTGACGAGGAATGGCAGCCACTTGATAACTTTGATGGTAATCGGCAGAATATCGTGCAACGCACCATGAAATCTCCGGCTAAGGTACGATATGTTCGTTTAATGATCACTCGTCCGATGCAAAATGCTGATGGAGATGTTCTTCGTATTAATGAATTTGAACTATTTTAAGCTTTATAAGGTAGGGGTGTTTTTATTAAAACATCCCTATCTTATGTTTATAGATTATGGGAAAAACATATCTTATATCTTGTATTGTAGCAGTTTTATATGTGTTAAATGTAGATGCTAGTAATATAATTTGGCAAATAGGCAAAGCTGACAATTCAGCTTCTGAATTTGCTCTTGGCCCTTCTGAATATAAAAAGTTTTTATCAAAAGATTTTGGTTATGAAGATAGATACTTTTTGATTGGTTATTCAAAGGCTGATGAGGATTTTCCATATGTGTTACCTGGGCCAAATGATGTATGGGGAGGTACCTGGCGTACTTCCGGTTGGCGCACTCATAGTACGAACATCTTATTTGGTTTAGATAGAATGCCGGAATGTGGAGAGTATAGATTGATTGTCGATCTATTGGATGCTGATCCAAAAAGATCATTGGTCAAGATCTCTATCAATTCTATCGAGAAAAAGTTTGAGATAAAAGGAAAATCTGAAAAGGTACTTGATGGAATTGTTAGTGGTTCGCAAGGAGTTGTCTTGGAAGTTCCTGTTGCTGCTTCTGATTTAAAGAACGGAGGTAATATTGTTACAATCTCTGTTTTAGAAGGTGGTTGGATTGTGTTTGACCAAGTTAGGCTTGAAGGTTCTCGCAGTATTGCGTTGAAAAAAAAATCTAATTCTGCATTTCTTCGTAATGTGTCTCCTGCTGAGTATGAGTTGAAGCAATGTGGCTCAATGATTCAACCTTTGTTGGTGGACATTGAACACCTTTCTGGAAAACCTGATTTAACAGTTAAACTTGATGGGAAACTGATCTTTTCCTCTGAACTTGATACTGCTCGCTATATATTTGAGGTGCCTATGCCTGCAGTGAAGAAGAAGGTGAAGAGTAAATATCAGATATTCTCTGATGGTAAACTATTGGAAAGCGGTATTGTTTTACGTTCTCCACAAAAGGAACAGACTTTAGCCGATTATGTTGACACGAAAATGGGGACTGCACATTCTCGTTGGATGATTGCTCCTGGCCCTTGGATGCCATTTAGTATGGTTAAGTTAAGTCCTGATAATCAGAATAAAGGTTGGCAAGCGGGTTATCAGCCAACATTTGAGACAATAGGGTGTTTTAGTCATATACATGAGTGGACTATGGCAGGATTAGGCATGATGCCGACAAATGGTGAACTTTATACAAAAGTAGGAGATCAGTTTTGTCCTGATAAAGGTTACCGTTCTCGAATTGAGAAGAGAACTGAAGAAGCTCCATTAGGTTATTATAAGGTATTTCTGGCTGATACGCAGATCAAAGTGGAGGCGACTGCCACAGAACGTGCCAGTTTCCAACGATATAGTTTTCCTCAAGATAAGGATGGGCGTGTGATGATTGATTTGCACATTCAGGCTGAATATGATTATAAGTTGTTTGATGTTGATATTAATAAGGTCAGTAATAAGCGTATTGAGGGGTGCTGTCGACAAGTTTCTTCTCGTATATGGGGTAAAGATGCCGAACAGGAATATGTTGTTAATTTCGTTATAGAGTTTGATGCTCCGATAAAAAAAGTGGGAGGATGGAAAAATGATGAGGTCTTTGATACATCTCAAATTTCGGGAGAAGAGCTTAGTGATGCAGGTTTATTTGTGGAATTTGACACAAAAAAATACCCCATAGTTCAGCTTCGTACAGGATTGTCGTATGTTAGTGTAAGCAACGCCTCTGAAAACTTGAATAAGGAGATTTCAGAGCGTTTCGGTTGGGATTTTGATGCTGTGGTAAAGTATCAGAAAGAAGTATGGAATAGTTTTCTTAATAGAGTTGTTATTTCTACTAATGATAGATTAGAAAAGATTCGTTTTTATTCTAATATGTATCGTGCGCTTTGCCGTAACCTATTTAGTGATGTAAATGGAGAGTGGGTATCGGCTGATGAAAAAGTACGTAAACTATCAAATCCCGATCATTTGGCTTTAGGATGTGATGCTTTTTGGAATACATTCTGGAATTTAAATCAGTTCTGGAATTTGGTTACTCCTGAGTGGTCATCTAAATGGGTGAATTCACAATTGGCAATGTATGATTCAAATGGATGGCTAGCCAAAGGTCCGGCCGGAATGGAATATATACCAGTGATGGTAGCCGAACATGAGATTCCTTTAATAGTATCTGCATATCAGATGGGAATTCGAGATTTTGATTCGGAAAAGGCTTTTAATGCTATGAAAAAGATGCAAACTACTCCTGCTGTGCACATAGGAGGTGGATTTGCAGGAAACCGTGATCTTGTTGAATACCTAAAATACCGATATGTACCCATTGAGAAGGGGCGGTTCTCTAATTCACTGGAATACTCTTATGATGACTGGACTGTTGGTCAAATGGCAAAAGCTCTGGGCAAATCTGATGATTATAACGTTTTTAATGAACGTGGCTATTGGTGGAAGAATGCTATTAATCCTGAAACCGGCTATGCTCATATGCGACGGGCAGACGGAAAATTTGTTTCTGATTTCGATCCTTTTCTTACGGGACGTAATCAACATTATGTGGAAGGTAATGCTTGGCAACTTACTTTTTTTGTACCACAGGACGTCCCTGCTCTTATAGAAACAATCGGTGAGAAGAATTTTGTAGAACGTCTTAATTGGGGATTTGAAGTTAGTGAGCAATGGAGATATAATGCTCCAAATGATCAATATTGGGACTACCCGGTTGTGCAAGGAAACCAGCAATCTATGCATTTTGCATTCTTGTTTAACTGGGCAAAAAAGCCCTGGCTGACTCAGAAATGGTCACGTTCAATTATAGATAGATATTATGGCAGTGGTGTGGCTAATGCTTATCTTGGTGATGAGGATCAAGGGCAGATGAGTGCTTGGTTTGTGATGGCTGCATTAGGATTATTCCAAACGGATGGAGGATGTAGAGTCAATCCTATATATGAGATAGGTAGTCCTCTTTTTGAGAAAGTTGTTATAAATTTAGGTGGGCTTTATGGGCGTGGTGATTGTTTTGTTATTGAAGCAAAGAATGTTTCAAGAAAAAACAAGTATATTCAGAGTGCGGTTTTGAATGGAAAAACATTGAATTCTTTTTACTTTCAAGCTTCGGAACTGCTGAAGGGGGGAAAGCTTATACTTGTTATGGGGGATAAACCGAATCATTTGTGGGGAATTTGATTGAGGAGTTAAGAATAAACTATCTTATAAGTCGTATTCTTGGAATTGGGTAGAGCCCTTTGGACATTTTTTGTAGTTTGTTTTTAGGAATATCTATGCAAACACGTTCTTTTAGATCAAAATGTACCAAAATTGTCCTTCATTTGGATTATTTGGGTCGGTCAAATCTATTTAAATGCACTACTTTTGCCATCAAGAAAATTAATCACTTAACAAATAATCCCTGTATTATGAAAACAATTCTTAGCGCATTAGGATTTTCCCTTTTGATCTTAACGAGTTGCGGTGGACAAAAAAAGGTTGAAGTAGACTTTATTCAGGACAACATCGACAACGCAGTTGCACAAAACACGATTCAAACGGACATTATTGAAAAATCCGGTAAGATCCTGAATCCAAGAACCATCAACGAAGACGGTAGTATATCCTATATACCTATCGAAGACTGGTGTTCCGGTTTCTTCCCCGGCAGTATGTGGCTCACATATAATCTGACCGGAGATCAGAAATGGTTACCATTGGCCGAAAAATATACGGAAGCTCTCGATTCGGTAAAATATCTGAAGTGGCATCATGATGTAGGCTTTATGATCGGTTGCAGTTATCTGAACGGCTACCGTTTTGCGGACAAGAAAGAATATAAAGATGTAATCATTGAAACAGCCAAGTCACTTTCTACTCGTTTTCGTCCGAACGCGGGCGTTATCCAGTCATGGGATGCCGATAGAGGCTGGCAGGGAACACGTGGATGGAAATGTCCGGTGATTATTGATAATATGATGAATCTCGAACTTTTATTTGAAGCAACCACTCTTTCCGGTGATTCTACTTTCTATAATATTGCAGTGAAACATGCTGATACAACGATGGCTCACCATTTCCGACCGGATAATAGTTGCTACCATGTGGTAGATTATGATCCGGAGACAGGTGAAGTGCGTAAGAGACAAACTGCGCAGGGATATGCGGACGAATCGGCTTGGGCGCGCGGACAAGCTTGGGCACTCTACGGATATACTACTTGCTATCGTTATACGAAAGACAAGAAATATCTCGACCAGGTACAAAAAGTATATAATTTTATATTTAATAATAAGAATATGCCGGAAGATCTCGTTCCTTATTGGGATTACGATGCTCCGAATATTCCGAACGAACCGCGTGATGCTTCTGCTGCCGCTTGTACAGCTTCTGCTCTTTACGAACTGGATGGCTACCTGCCGGGTAATCACTATAAGGAAACCGCTGATAAGATTATGGAAAGTTTAGGCTCGCCTGCTTATCGTGCGAAGGTTGGAACAAATGGAAACTTCATCCTGATGCATTCAGTAGGTAGTATTCCTCACGGTCAGGAAATCGATGTCCCTCTGAACTATGCTGACTACTACTTCCTGGAAGGACTGATGCGTAAAAGAGATTTGGAAAAGAAATAAGGAATAAGAAATAACAAAAAATAATGAACGGTAAACAGTGAACGATGAATACTCTACAGATTCTAACGTAACATGTTTACCGTTTATCATTCAGCATTGATTGTTTATTATTCCCCTCTTATCATTTATCACTAACCTGTTTAAATCATTTATCGTAAACTATCATGAACAAACCTATTAACCTCCTTGTAGGAGGCCTGACACTGTTTGTTGCACAGGGTTGCAAGGCTCCGAAGCAAGTGACCCAACAAGCTGAACATCCCAATATAATCTATGTATTTCCCGATCAATACCGTAATCAGGCGATGGGCTTTTGGAACCAGGACGGATTCCGGGATAAAGTAAATTTTAAAGGAGATCCCGTGCATACTCCCAACTTGGATGCGTTTGCGCGTGAATCGATGGTACTGTCGTCTGCACAGAGTAACTGTCCGTTGAGTAGCCCTCATCGTGGAATGTTATTGACCGGTATGTACCCGAATAAAAGCGGTGTGCCATTGAATTGTAACTCCACACGTCCGATCAGTTCCTTACGCGAAGATGCGGAATGTATTGGCGATGTATTCAGTAAAGCAGGTTACGATTGTGCCTATTTCGGCAAACTTCATGCTGACTTCCCAACTCCGAACGATCCCGAACATCCGGGCCAATATGTGGAAGAGAAACGTCCGGCATGGGATGCTTATACTCCGAAAGAACGTCGTCATGGTTTTAATTACTGGTATTCTTATGGTACATTTGATGAGCACAAGAACCCGCATTATTGGGATACAGACGGCAAGAGACACGATCCGAAAGAGTGGTCGCCCCTGCATGAGGCAGGTAAAGTCATTTCTTATCTGAAAAATGAGGGCAACGTACGTGATACCAAGAAACCGTTCTTTATTATGGTAGGTATGAATCCCCCTCACAGTCCGTACCGTTCTTTGAATGACTGTGAAGAACAGGATTTCAATCTTTATAAAGACCAGCCTCTGGATAGTCTGTTGATTCGTCCGAATGTCGATTTAAAAATGAAGAAGGCAGCATCCGCCCGCTATTATTTCGCTTCCGTAACAGGTGTAGACCGTGCTTTCGGTCAGATTCTGGAAACATTGAAAGCGATGGGATTAGATAAGAACACAGTTGTCATCTTTGCTTCCGATCATGGTGAAACGATGTGTAGCCAGCGCACTGATGATCCGAAGAATTCCCCTTATTCCGAATCTATGAATATTCCGTTCCTGGTTCGTTTCCCCGGTAAGATTCAGCCGAGGGTGGATGATTTATTGCTTTCTGCTCCTGATATTATGCCTACGGTACTTGGCCTGTGCGGGCTGGGTGATTCTATTCCGGCAGAAGTGCAGGGGCGTAATTTTGCTCCTCTTTTCTTCGATGAAAAGGCGGAAATCGTTCGCCCTACCGGTGCGTTGTATATCCAGAATATAGATGGTGATAAAGATGAAAATGGATTGGTACAGACTTATTTTCCTTCCTCAAGAGGTATCAAGACCGCTCAATATACGTTGGCTTTATATATCGACCGTGATACGAAGCAATTGAAGAAAAGCCTTTTATTCGATGATGTAAAAGATCCATATCAACTGCATAACTTGCCTTTGGAAGAAAATAAGGAAATTGTGGTACAACTTTGCGGTGAAATGGGAGCTATGTTGAAGGAGATTAACGATCCCTGGTATACGGAAAAGATTCTGTCGGATCGGATTCCTTATTAACGATTTATGTATTCTTAATATAATCATTTAGGCACAGATTACACGGATTTCACGGTCTTTAGTGTTGTCATTGTTGCAAAGTAGCCGCATTCATCCGTGTAATCCGTGCCTAAAAAAGATAACAATTCAGTAATGAAAAGTAGTTGTTTTATAATATTATTCCTTTTGGGAATCATTCCTTCAACTTTCGCTCAACTCATCGGATTTGAAGAGGAAGTACCCGAAGCATTTAAAGTTTCCGGAAAGGGAGAAGTGAAAATCTCTTCTCTTTTTTACAAAGAGGGTGAAAGTAGTCTGGAATGGGACTTTCAACCCGGTTCTACGCTGGATGTTCAAATTGCTCCTTTATCGTTGAATACGAGAAACGAGAAGCAGTTCGGCATTACCTTGTGGATTTATAATGAGAAACCACAGCAGGATTCCATTCGTTTTGAGTTTCTGAATAAGGAGGGAGAAGTCTCTTATTGGTTTTCTTATCGTTTGCAGGCAGCAGGTTGGCGGGCTTGCTGGATCTCTTTTGAGTATATGCAGGGAGATAAGAAAGATAAGAAGATCGTAGCTTATCGGCTGGTTGCCCCGCAACGGAAGGGGCGTATCTTTCTTGACCGTCTGATTTTCCCGGAAAAGAAAATGAATCTTCGTACCACCCCCGATCAGCAGTTGCCTACTAATAATGGATTGTCTAATCGTGACCTGTGGCATTGGTGTCTCGTGTGGAAATGGGAACAACAGTCGTATGATATTCCTCTGCCTTCTAAATTGACAAGCGAGCAAAAGAAGGAACTGAAGACTATCGAACAACGTTTGACAGATTTTTTGGAAGTAAAGAAGGCACCCCAAGGAGCGATTAATGCTGCCTATAAGACATTTGAGAAGGCTGCAATTAGTCCGTCCATCGCCGGAACGGGATTTATAGGAACCCCTATTGTTGCTCCTGATGAACAGGACAAGAAGAAAGGGGAAATGTCATGGAATGATATTGAAACAATGCTTTCCGGTTTTGCTTATGATGCTTATTATAATCAGAACGAAACGTCAAAGAAGAATTATTTTACCGTATTCGATTATGCTATTGACCAGGGATTTGCATATGGTAGCGGTATGGGTACCAATCACCATTATGGATATCAGGTGCGTAAGATATATACGACTGCCTGGCTGATGCGCGATGCAATCTACAAACATTCTCATCGGGAAGCTTATCTTTCCACATTGCGTTTTTGGGCTGCTTTGCAGGAAACTCGTCAGCCATGCTCTCCAACACGTGATGAATTGTTGGATTCCTGGCATACATTATTGATGGCGAAATTTATCTCTGCTATGATGTTTCCCGATGCAAGAGAACAGGCGCGAGCTTTGAGCGGCTTGTCACGTTGGTTATCTTCTTCTTTGCGTTATACTCCGGGAACGATCGGTGGTATAAAGGTAGACGGTACGACTTTTCATCATGGCGGTTTCTATCCGGGATATACCACTGGAGTACTTGCGACTGTAGGAGAATATATTGCATTTACCAATGGTACAAGTTTTGAACTGACCGAAGATGCGCGCAAACACATGAAATCAGCCTTTATTGCTATGCGCAATTATTGCAATTTCTATGAATGGGGCATCGGAATCAGTGGCCGTCATCCTTTTGGAGGGAAGATGGGAAGCGATGATATCGAAGCATTTGCCAATATCGCTTTATCCGGCGATTTGTCCGGTCAGGGAAATACGTTTGATCGTGGTCTGGCTGCCGACTATTTACGTCTGATACGCAATAGTGATACTCCGAATGCGCGTTTCTTCAAGAAGGAAGGTATTCAACCGGCACAGGCTCCACAGGGATTCTTCGTTTACAACTATGGTTCGGCAGGCATTTTTCGTCGTGCGGACTGGATGGTGACATTGAAAGGGTATACCACTGACGTATGGGGATCTGAAATTTATACGAAAGATAACCGTTACGGACGTTATCAGAGTTATGGCTCCGTGCAGATTATGGGGAAAGGAAATCCCGTGTCACGTGCCGGAAGCGGTTTTGTGCAGGAGGGATGGGACTGGAACCGTTTGCCGGGTACAACTACCATTCATTTGCCTTTCGACTTGCTTGATAGCCCATTGAAAGGAACGACTATGGCACGCTCCAAAGAGAATTTCTCCGGAAGCAGTTCTTTAGATGGTAAAAATGGAATGTTCGCTATGAAGTTGGCAGAACGGGATTATGAGAATTTTACACCGGACTTTGTGGCCCGTAAATCCGTATTCTGTTTTGATAACCGGATGGTTTGCCTGGGAACAGGTATTTCGAACTCCAATGCGGATTATCCTACGGAAACGACTCTTTTCCAGACAAAATATAATGGTAAGGAGCCCAAAGTAGGAGAGGATAACTATTGGCTTCATGATGGTTATGACAATTATTATCATGTAGTGGACGGAACCGTTCGCGCACAGGTGGCAGAACAGGAATCGCGGCATGAAAAGACGCGTGAAATAACCAAAGGAAAATTTTCTTCTGCCTGGATAGAACATGGCAAGGCGCCGAAAGAGGGGACTTATGAATATATGGTATTGATACAGCCTTCTGCTTCCGATCTCGACGAACTGCGCAAAACTCCTGCATACGAGGTGTTGCAACGGGATCAGACTGCTCACGTTGTTTATGATAAAAAGACTGGTATCACGGCGTATGCTGCTTTTGAAGCTTATCAGCCTGCCACTGATAAAGTGTTCGTGGCTATTCCTGCGGAAACAATGGTGATGTATGCAAAGGAATCTGATAAGGGGATCCGTTTAAGCGTCTGTGATCCGAATCTGAATATAGAAGAGAAGACGTATACAACGAAAGAACCCAGTCGTCCTATTACTAAGGAGATACGGCTTAAAGGGCATTGGACATTGACAAGTCCGATGGAAAATGTCCGGTTGGAACAGCAGGGAGATCAGACCGTACTGACGGTAACTTGTCAGCATGGACAGCCGGTTGAAATGCTCATGGAAAATAAATAATTAGTGAATAAGATAAGAGAAAATAAGAATTTAAAGAGAGGGTATTAGTTATCATGTTTCTATGAAAAAAGAGAAGACCGGTTCGTGTTGAGCCGGTCTTCTCTGCAGTTATACGGTGCGTTGGGCACTTTCTTTTCTTGTTATTTATTCAGTCTCCATTCGAAACCGTCTTTGGTATCTTTGATTTCAAATCCGAGTGCTGTCAGTGTGTTGCGGATTTCGTCGGAAGTAGCCCAGTCTTTGTTGGCTTTCGCTTTCATACGTTGTTCCAGTAACATATCTACTACCTTGCCGTAAGCTGCTTCACGACCATCTGAAGAGCCTTTTTCTTCTTTCAATCCCATGATGTCGAAACTGAACAGATGAAATGTTTCTTTCAGGTCTTTCAGGTCTTCGGCGGAGATGGTGGCATTGCCGGCAATGATATTGTTTATAATGCGGGCGCCTTCGAAAAGCTGTGCGATGACAATCGGTGTATTCAAGTCGTCATTCATTGCTTCGTAGCATTTAGCGCGCAGTTCTTTCACGTTGATTCCCTCTGAAGTTGTCGATGAGGGAGTTATCTTATCCAATGCGTCAATGGCTTCCATCAGACGCTGCAGGCCTTTTTCGGATGCTTGCAGTGCTTCATTGCTAAAGTCTACCGTGCTGCGGTAATGAGCTTGCAGGATGAAGAAACGGATTGTCATTGGTGTATAGGCTTGCGCCAGCAGCTTATGAGTACCGGTGAAGAATTCGTCCAGAGTGATGAAGTTGCCAAGTGATTTACCCATCTTGGTTCCGTTGATGGTAATCATGTTGTTGTGCATCCAGTAGTGAACCATGTCATCGCCTTGTGAAGCTACCGATTGTGCGATTTCACATTCGTGGTGAGGGAAAATCAAGTCCATTCCTCCTCCGTGAATATCGAAGTGTTCACCCAGGTATTTACGTCCCATAGCGGTACATTCGGCGTGCCATCCGGGGAAACCGTCGCTCCATGGAGACGGCCAGCGCATGATATGTTCAGGTTGTGCCTTTTTCCAAAGGGCGAAGTCGGCGGGATTGCGTTTTTCGCTTTGTCCGTCGAGGTCACGGGTGGTATTTAATACGTCGTCCAGATTACGTCCGGAAAGTTTTCCGTAGTGGTAATCTTTATTGTATTTGGCTACATCGAAGTAGACGGAGCCTTCGCTTTCATAGGCATATCCGGCATCCAAAATCTTCTGTACCAGTTGGATTTGTTCAATGATATGTCCTGAAGCATGTGGCTCAATGCTTGGAGAAAGTACATTCAACGCTTCCATTGCTTTATGATAGCGGTTCAGGAAATATTGAACAACCTCCATTGGTTCCAACTCTTCCAGACGTGCTTTCTTGGCGATCTTGTCTTCTCCGTCATCGGCATCGTGTTCCAGATGACCTACGTCGGTAATATTTCGTACGTAGCGTACTTTATATCCTAGGTGGGTGAGATAGCGGAATAACACATCGAAGGTTATAGCCGGACGGGCGTGTCCTAAATGGGCATCTCCGTAAACAGTCGGTCCACACACATACATGCCTACATGAGGTGCATGAAGCGGTATAAACAACTCTTTCTTTCTATCTAAGGTGTTGTAAATGGTAAGTTGATGTTCCATAACATTTTATATTTGTTTTATTGGAATCGCAAAGTTAGTATAAAATCTGAATATGCGCCCTATCTTTAATCGGTTGATTTTAAGTGTCGGGTCGTTTTTACCAGTAATGTGATTTGTTTCCCGGTATGAAACTAACAGTTTCACACCGAGGAACCAATAGTTTCATTCCTTGAAACCAAAGGTTTCTCACCGAGAAACTAAAACTCTGCCGGCATGCCAGTAAATGTTTGGCTATTGTTGATTGCAAAACTTCTTGATTGCTTCTGCTACACCGTCTTCTTCGTTACTTAGAGTGATGTAATCTGCTGCTTTCTTTACAGGTTCTTGAGCATTTCCCATGGCAATCCCCAGTCCTGCAAACCTAATCATGGATAGGTCATTATATCCATCACCTATGGCTATAACTTCTTCACGTGCTACTCCTATTTCTTTTAACAGGACGGCCAGAGAAAGAGCTTTGTCGATACCTTGCGGGACTAATTCGAGAAAATAGGGTTCTGAACGGAAAACGTTAATATGTCCTTGTAGCCGGAGACTAAGTTCTGCTTCAAGCGGAATGAGTTTATCTGCGTCTCCCACGATGAGGCATTTGGCTACAGGAAGCGTGATCTCTGTGAGGAAGTCGTTTGTTTCTCGTACTGCCATTTTATTGAGAAAGGCCTCTTTCTGTACGTATGGGTCTTGAGAGTTTTCTGTTATTATATCTGCTCCGTCATAGGTTAATATACTTAGTTGGTGAGTACGGGCACATTCGTAGAGCATCGGAACAACTTCATTAGGTAACACATTTTCATATACCATCTCTTTTGTTTCCCAATTGATAATTTCACCTCCGTTATAGGAAAGAATGAAACCTCCGAATTCATTCATCCGTAATTCGTTGGCTAATGGTACAATACCATAAGTAGGTCGTCCGGAAGCTAATACGAGTCGTATTCCTTGCTCTTGTATACGTATTAGGGTTTCCCTGTTGCGGGGAGTGATTTCTTTTTTAGAATTGGTGAGTGTGCCGTCAAGGTCGAGCACGATAAGTTTGTATTTCATGTAGCGTTGTTTTGGGTGCAAAGATAGATTAAAAAAGTTTTTCCGCAAGGTGGTGAGGGAAAAGATATGGCTTTAGCTGAAATTGCACTATAAGAGTGCGATTTATTTTGTTATTTGCACTGTTATAGTGCAAATAATCGTATTCAAGCCAGCCGTTGTTTGTTCGACTTGGCAGATGCTTTTGTAAAGATTGGGGCAAATGCCTGTTTATTGAAGAAATTTATAAATATAAAAATTAGTCGGAAGAGCTTAATTTAATTTACGATTATCATTCAGAGTTGAATATTGTTTTTACAGGTCCATCTGTATTGGATATTAATAAAGGAGATTCTGATTTGAGTCTTCGCGGTGTCATGTATCAAATGTAGGGACTTTCTTTTTTGAACCAGACCCGCATCTTTTCGGATGTAATAGCTTCTCCTGTTTTTGATTTCTTGATTGATGATATGACATTTGAGGTGGGGGAAAGAAAAAAGGGACAAAAGCAAATTCAGGATGTACAGAAAGGATTTGTGGTGAAGGATGATGTTGAGAGAGGCTTTATGAATGTGGTGCCGTTGTGGCAGTTTGGGATGGGATATTAAGATAAATTTATGATAATATAAAAATGAGGGTGTCCGAAAATGAAGTGACACCCTCTTTTTTAGTTAACTATAAAGGCTATTTATCTATTTTGCATTCCGTAATCTGTATATGGAGCTTTTAAGCTATAGTCTCCTGTACTAAAATCTGTTGCATTGAATGGATTTTCGGTAAGGTAGGTTAATTGATCTGTAGTGGGATTACTCGGTCTACTAGTGGAGGCCGATGGAAAATTAACCCATTTTCCAGAACCTGCAAGGCCAAAAGCTATATTTTCCTGAACATCAAATGTTGGATTACTACCAGCTTTATATACAGCGCATAAGTTGGAACTTAAAGCAGATGAAGGATCTCCGTAGAAAGCATTCTTTTTAATTGTTATGGACTGTGCGTCATATACTTTTAAATGATAATTGGCTCCAACAAAATTGATAATTGTGTTGTTTTGTAACAGAACTTTTATAGATTGTTGATCAGGGGATTGGGCAGTACCATTTGTCCATCCGAAAATCTGTCCTTTTATAGCAACTGGGTTGTAGATTAGATTATTATCCATTGTTAGCTTCTGAAAAGCGTCCATATTAGATGTTTTTCCAAGATTGAATAGTACAATACTAGTATCAGTAGTTCCGGTTTTAGCGGGAGCATTCAATAAGAAACGATTATTTTTCAAATGTATAGTATTAATTCCAAATGTGAGGGAATTGCCGCTGGAAGTAACAAATAAATTCTTTTGCATCTCTGTTATTTCACAATCTTCAATAGATAAATTATTGAAACTTTCAGTTGCACTCGCGTTATTGAATAGATATGTTGCATTTGAAGCACCATTAATCTGGCTCATATCGATATGTAGATTCTTGAAGATAAGCTTTCCACTTATCAAGTTCCAACATAATTTTGGCTGTAACGTTGGTTTGCTATCACTGTATCGCCCTATAATGACAATCTCTGCATTGATTTTGGCAATTTTGTCTACAATGAAGTTGTATTCTCCATTTTCTAAAAATAGTAAGACCTTAGCACCTGCTTTTTGGGATATGTCATTCATTAAGTTAAGTTCTTCAGTCATATCTGCCGCTTTGTATAAGATAGGAGTGCCATAATCATTCTTATTAACTTTTAGATCTCCGATTTCGATGTCTTGCCCATTATTGTATAAGGTATAATAGTCAATCCGTGTTTCTGCTTCTCCGAGTTCTACCTGTATTTTTGCAATGGCAGCATACGATCCTGAAGTAGCGAGAATAGACACATCTTTTGTATTATCAGCAACAGCACGCGATAAAGTCTTTATTGTTGCAGGAGCTTTTATTGTCAATGTTCCTTCATCATTATCTGCGGACGGTTCAGATAAAGTCGCTTCCCAACCTTCGGGAGCAGTAATGATATAAGATTCTACACCCTTCATGTGTACAATGAAATCTTTCGTAGATCCTGCTGCGATTCTTTGTACACCTACAATACTTTCATCAAACTTGCAGTAGAAGTTGCTGATGATAGGGATAGATAACTTTGTGCCATCTCTTAATTCAATATTAAAGCTGTTGCCAACCTTTTCTACAGAGTTGAAGAATTTATCTTTTACGGCTTCCCCGTCAGTAGCTTTTACGGGATTGCCAGCAGAGTCTTTCACATTTTCATAAGTAGTACCGTCGTAGCTGACTTGCCAGTATCCTGTTTCTGCATCGATCTGGAAAAGAGGAGTCTTTCCATTTTCTGCAGTTGCTTTTATAGGATTTCCACTTTTATCTTTCAGTTGTGTAAAAGTGACTCCGTTGTCATAGCTGACGGTCCAATAACCATCGTTATCAATCCCCATTTGTGGAATCAAGGCACCAGCTCCGGTTTCCTCAACGAGTTTGAGTGTCTTGCCGTTGCTTAATGTTATTGTATATATACCATCCTTTAATTCAATATCAGTAATGGTAGCGCCTTCCTTGCAAAGTTCGCGTACAGCTTCAATGTTCCAGTTCAAATCTTGAACGGTTTTTTCAAGGGCGGTAACACGAGTCTTTAAATCGTTAACGTCGTCCCACAAGTCGTCTGTCTTATTACATCCTATCAGACATAAAGTCAGTAACATACATACGTACCAAAGTTTCTTCATAATTGTATTTTGTTTTTAAAGTTATTACTGGAGTGAATTTAACCAAGCCGGAACTGCACCTAAACGTTTGCGCAATTGGGCTTCGTAAAGTGAATATGGAGTGACTGTTTTACCTTGTTCCTCATTCAATTTCATTTGGCTTTCATTGAAGTTAATGCTTCCGCCATGATAGCCAACTACGATTGGGGGAAGGAATTTCCACCAAAGAGAATTACTATCCCACCAAATAAATGGAGAATCTGTGACATTATTCTTTGCGTTAAAGTTCCATAAAGTCAGATCGGCTAAATGATTAGGCATTTGATTATAATCACCCCCTTGGCGGAATCTCATAAAACCACCTGTACAACGGTCAATCAATGTAGCACGAGGTTGTGTTGCGTGAGACTCAAAACAAGCATCGGTTCCCCAGTCTACATTCCAAAGTACAGCACCTATACTTTGCTTGGAAACGCCACATGCATGATATTGTCCTGCTCCTTGTTCATATACATTTCTGTTGTCTATAAGGAATCCATTTGACTTATCTGTCACTTTACCTATAAATACACGTGATGAGGCTTGCGAACGAATGGCTGCATGTCCGCGGTTACCATCAATGATTACGTCGTATACTGATACGTTCGAACTATTAACGATAGAACTAGCTTCACTGACGCTACGAAAACCTACACGGCGCATCCATGAATTTGTTAGACGGACTAGATTAATCGGTTTGTAGGCTCCATCGTCCTCCCATGAACCGTGATGGGTAAAGTCTACCTTGGCTTTTCCTTCAAAGGTCATATCTTCCACACCTACGTTTTCATAGTGGGGGTATTTTTGGATAGTCCATTTCCATTGTGAATCTACAGCGTGCATGATTGGTTCTTTGAAAGTGATAGTTTGTCCGTTGATCGCTGCTACTAAATGATAATCATAGACTTGTACACCATCATTATGTAGATTAGTCATGTTTGAAGTAGGTTGATAAGGTGATAACTCAGTTTTGATAAGTTCCGGACTATTATCCACCAATTGTAAACATACCCAATCTCCAACTTTAATGCCTGTGGTGGAGGCTACTTCTACGGAGAAAGTTCCCTTATCGGCATTTCCTGTAACTTCAGTAAGCTGGGATAGTCCGCTATTATGCTTGATTTCCAGCATTACCGGCGAAGAATACATGACATTTGGATCTTTCGGTTGGTTGGGAGCATCCATTTTTATAATGGTTTGGTCGCGTCCGTCACCTTTTAGAATAACTCCTCCCATTAATAACTGGATTGTTTGTGATTGTCCATCTACATCGTCAGCTGCTGTGTGTAAGATGTATTCTCCTTTGGGGAAATAAATTATAGCTTTGGCATTATCCACTTTAGAACCGATTTTAGCTAATATTTTAGTCAGAGCTTCTCGGTCAGACTTATTATCATTGGGAATAGCACCGTAATCTTTTACATTATATACTGTGTAACCTAAAGACCATACATCAGGGGGAGCAACTTCGCCATGCTTATAACCTGCATAGGAGAAATCAAGCAATAGATTGTCGGCTTCTCCCAAATTGTATTTATTCCATGCATCACATGCATTGGCATCATAACCTGTTGTCAGTAGTTGTACTTTGAGAGGTACTATACGAATATAGTTTTTGGAAGAAGTAATGATGATATTGATTATTTCTTCTTTATTCTCTATGTCGTTTGCCTTAGGAGAAGTAACAGATAGTTCATTGTCTTTTAAGATAATATTCCATCCTTTAGGAGCTTTTATTACTGCTTCTGTTACATCTTGTTGTTCTACCTCATAAAGACGTGTTTCGTTTAGTGGGAAAATTTGCATATCTTCCATTCCTTTTACCTTTAAGTAGAAAGTATCGATCACTTGAAGTTCAATGGTTTTGTCTGCATAGGTAACTGTAAGCTTTTTGGAAGTTGTGTTATATTCCACTTTGTCAAAGATCGAATTTTTACCAGCACTTTCAATGGCTTCTATTTTACTGCCATCGTTGTTGGTTAAGTTCTGATATGTTTTTCCATTATCATAGCTTATCAGCCAGTAACCATTTGCATCTATCTTTAGCTTGGGAGATTGAATGGGAGTGGCAGGTTTACTGGGATCACTAGGCTTACTGGTTGGAATGGCATATATTTTATTGCCATTAACGTCCTTCAAAGGCATATAAGTAGCACCTCCGTCTATGCTATAAATCCAATAGCCTTCATTATCTACAGATAAAGAGGGTACTAGTGCATTGACGGCTTCTCCACTCATAACGGTAATACTTTTTCCATCGCTTAATTCTACAGTATAGCCATTTTTGATGGGAGTGATACCCACAATGACTGGATCATTCAATAAGTACTGTAAACTTTCGATAGAGGTGTTCAATTGATTGGCTGTCTCTTCCAATATTTGGACGCGATTCTTAAGCGAATCAATTTCAGAACGCAGGTCATCCGTTTCTTGGCAAGATTGCAGAACGAATAACATGCTGCAAATACCAAATAGTAATAGGTAGGTAATGCTCCTGTTTTTCATACATTTATTATTTCGGGTTATTTATAATTTTCACAGTGGCAAAGATAACCGGATAAAATAAGAGTATATGGATAAAAAAATTCAGGAATACGATGAAATAATACATTTTACGTATCTCTGTGATAGATTGAGGCTTTATGTATTATTAGAGTAAGTCTACCCATTGCTCATTGCTTAATATAGGCAATGACTCACTGTCGGCAACAAATGTTTCCGCCAGTTTTCGTTTCTCATCTTGCAGATGCAGAATCTTTTCCTCAATGCTGTTTTGTGTAATGAAGCGATAGGCAATCACTTGTTTGTCCTGACCGATGCGATGGGCACGGGCGATCGCTTGCGATTCGGCGGCAGGATTCCACCAGGGATCTATGATAAATACATAGTCGGCTTGCGTAAGATTGAGGCCCACACCTCCTGCTTTTAGTGAAATAAGGAATGCTTGAACATCTTTTTGTTCGGTGAAATGAGCAATTTCGGAGGGCCGATTGTTGGTTGCTCCTGTTAATAGGGCATATTTCCAACTCCGTTCTCGGAAAGCTTCGGCCAGTAGCTCCAGATGTCTGACGAATGAAGAGAAAATCAGGACCTTGTGGCCTTCACTTTGTAATGTATCGAATGTTTCGATTATTTGTGCGGTTTTTCCGGATGTTCCGGTATAATCAGGAAGAATGAGTTGCGGATGACAAGAGAGTTGTCGTAAACGCAAAATGCCATTTAGTACACTGAATGAATGGAGTCTGTTCGTACTTTGAGAGTGCTGGAGAAGTATGTTTCGCAGGCTGTTTTTCTCCTGTTCGTAATACGTGTTCTGCTCTTCAGTCATGTCGCAGTAGATTGTTTCTTCGGTAAGTTCAGGAAGTTCCGGAGCTACCTCTTTCTTGCTTCTGCGGAGGATGAATGGGGCAATCAGTTGTTGTAACTGCACTTGTATGCGGGTGTTTCCCTGACGAATCGGCATTATGAACTGTTTTTGGAATGCGCTTTCCGTTCCCAGTAAGTTCGGTTGTATAAAATGAAATTGAGCCCACAGGTCCTTTAATGAATTTTCGATAGGAGTACCTGTCAGTACAAGTCGGTGTTTGCTTTGCAGTTGAATTGCCGACCGGAAGGTGAGCGATTCGCTATTCTTGATATTCTGACTTTCATCGAGCACGATGTATTCGAAACGGTAAGAACAGAGTGTATCAATGTTGTTTCTCATCATGCCATACGTAGTAAAGATCAAGTGAAAATGACCGAAGAATTTTTCCGGACGTTCCTTGTCTATAACCACGGTATTGTTGTATTCCGCCATTGAGAGCCCTGTAAAACGTTTGGCTTCCCGTCGCCAGTTGTGAAGTAGCGATGTGGGGACTACGATCAGAGTAGCGGGTTGTTTGGGAGCGGATGGCTTATATATGTACTGCAGCAGGGTAAGAGTCTGAAGCGTCTTCCCGAGTCCCATGTCATCTGCCAGGCATCCGCCAAATCCTTGTTTATACAGGTGTACCATCCACGAGAATCCTTTCAGCTGATAGGGGCGTAACGTTGCTTTAAGCGTTCTCGGCGCGGAAACGTTACGTATTTGCAGCTTCGCCGGGAATTTTTTAAGTCCATCCTCACCTAAAGCTGTCTGTACGGCACCTATAAATGTATGTTTCAGACGAATTCCTTTTTCTGTTTGTACTCCCATCTCCAGTAAGTTCGCATATTTGCTGAACCACTCTTCAGGCAGGAGAATCATACGGCCGTCAGGTAACAAGTACTCCCTCTTTTCTTCAAGAATATGCTTGCGGAAACGTGAAAAAGGAATACGCAGATTACCGATAACAACAGTGATGTACAGTTCAAACCAGTCAACCTCATCGTCGCAACTTTGCTCGATACGTATCTCATCCAGACAATAAAACGCATTCTCTACATTACTGATAAGGTGAAAGGATTGCTGCAACATCTCCCGGTGATTGTTGATCCATTCGACAATTGTCTTCTCGGGAGCTGCGGGAGATAGTCGGAAGTGCGTGCCATTGAATTGCTGCAGACCGGCATTCGTTAAGAGTAGGACAACTTGTTCTTCCACTGTAATATTACGTCGGAAAAAGCCGATTTCACCGGATGTTTTCCGATAAATGATTTTCTTCCTTTCATTAGCACTATCCGGTGTGAATGTCTGGTCTCCATAGCGGAAGGCAAGTTGCAATGCTTGTCCGTTGTATGTGACATCTTCGAATGAAAGAACTGCTTCACAGGCACATTCTTCTTCAATAATGTTCAAACCGTGAGTCTCGATATCGTGATAGCGTGCAATCGGAATAACGATGTTGTCTATGTATTTTTCAATCTGTGAAGCGTCCACGCTAATCGATCTTTTTTTGGTGAAAGGTAAGATACGTGCGCTTTCAATGTGCGGAAAGAAGTATAACTCCATTCCTAATAATAGGGTGGCCGGCGAGGAGGTCAGTACAACCACAGGTTTTAACTCATTCAAAGAGAACGGTTGCCCTTCATAATAACACTGCAACTGATAACGGAATGTTTTACTGTCAACATGAAACGTTACGCGAATTTCTACGTCATGAGGGTTTATATGATAAGCATGATGGGCGTATAAGATTTTACTGCCCGCTTGTTTCTGATAAAAAGGCAGTCCGTTTTCCCGTATCAACACCAGCATCTCCAACAATTTCTTTTCGATAAACGGGCGAATATTGTTTTTAATTCGTTCCGGATCTTCGGATAGCTTATGTAGAAAGCGTGATACTGTTTTTTCACGGGAGTAGAGACCCATCAAATACTTTTCTGTATAGTATGAAGCGATATCTATAGCTTGTCTTTCCGCTTCGCTCATTATGCTCATAGCTTCCGGAGAGGCGTGAAACGCTTGCTCCACTAATTGCAAGGTACCATCGTTCAGCCTTTCCACAATATACGGAATCAGTAATATGCCGAGTATCGGATGCTCTGTGAAAACGATTATAACTTGTTCGTTAGTTGGTCTCTCTTTCATTCTCTTTTATGCTTTAACTGACAAAGATACGGGAAAATACTTAATTTTGCAGCATGATAGAGGAAAACAAACGCGTATTGCTTGGAATGAGTGGCGGTACAGATAGCTCTGTTGCTGCTATGCGATTGCTGGAAGCCGGTTATGAAGTAATCGGGGTAACCTTCCGTTTTTATGAATTGAATGGTTCGACAGAGTACCTGGAAGATGCCCGTAATTTAGCAGAACGTTTAGGAATACGGCATATAACATACGACGCCCGTGAAATATTTGCCCGGCAGATTATTGAATATTTTGTGCAGGAATACCTGGCAGGACGTACTCCGGTCCCCTGTACATTGTGCAATAATTACCTGAAATGGCCTTTGCTTGCTAAAATTGCCGATGAAATGGGGATTTTTTATATTGCTACCGGGCATTATGCGCAGAATATACAACTAAATAAAACTTTTTATATAACATATGCTGCCGACTCGGATAAAGATCAAACCTTCTTTTTATGGGGATTGAAACAGGATATTCTTAATAGGATGTTGTTGCCGATGGGCGATATTACGAAAGTTGAAGCCCGTGCTTGGGCTGCTGAACATGGCTTTCGAAAGGTGGCAACCAAAAAGGATAGTATCGGTGTTTGTTTTTGCCCGATGGACTATCGGACCTTTTTAAAAGACTGGTTAGTCAGAAATGGTCAGACATCAATCAGCAATAACCAGACATCGGCCGGTGATAAACAAGCCTGGTCTGACAGAATCAGAAGAGGACGATTTGTCGATGAAAAGGGGAATTTTATTGCCTGGCATGAGGGCCATCCCTTTTATACTATTGGGCAGAGGCGCGGCTTAGGCATTCATCTGAATCGTCCTGTTTTTGTGAAAGAGATTGATCCGGAAAAGAATGAAGTGGTGTTGGCTTCTCTTTCATCGTTGGAAAAAACGGAAATGTGGTTGAAAGATTGGAATATTGTAAATCAGGAGCGTACTTTAGGACGCTCTGACATAATTGTGAAGATACGGTATCGCAAGCAGGAGAACCATGGTACGGTTACCATCACACCGGATCGCTTACTGCACGTGCAGCTCCACGAACCGCTAACTGCCATTGCTCCGGGACAGGCGGCTGCGTTCTATGGAGACGGATTACTATTAGGAGGAGGAATCATAGTCAACGCCCGGTAATTTTATATATAGGGAAGATAAACGCTCTGACGAGAGTGCGTTAAAACCAAACTTAGCTTGCTAATTGACATAACTTAGGCACGGATTATGCGAATTACAAGGAATTGGAGAGTTGTGTTGACACACCCTCCTTGTACAAGTATCTTTGTAATAGAGAAAACTTGTGGTGGCTATGTTTTGGCTTTTGGTTATTCTTCCGAATGAGTACTATTATTCAGCACCAGCATTGTTTCTATATATTCGCGTGTATTGCTTAATCTGGGGACTTTGTGTTGCCCTCCCAGTTTCCCTTTCTGCGCCAGCCAGTCATGGAACAATCCCTGACGGGCAACGATTACTTCCAATGGTTGCAAAGCAATATCTTTCCATCGTTTGGCTTCATAGTCAGAGTTAACCTCTTTCAGCGTAGCGTCAAGTATCGCGGCGAACTTTTCTACCGAATCCGGCATTTTGGCAAATTCTATTAACCACTGGTGCCTGCATTTTGCGTTCTTATCCATAAACACCGGCGCCGCAGAGTATTCGCAAATTTGTGCTCCAGTCTCGGCGCAAGCCTTTGCCAATCCTTTTTCAGCATTATCAACAATCAGTTCTTCACCAAATGCATTGATGAAATGCTTCGTTCTTCCCGTGATGACAAACTTATAGGGATTCTTGCTGGTAAACTTCACTGTATCACCAATCATGTATCTCCACAAACCACAGGAAGTAGAAATAACCATTGCATAGTTCTTGTTGAGCTCGACTTCTTCAAGACAATAAGCCCGTGGATTTTCTTCTCCTACTTCCTCCAACGGAACAAATTCGTAGAAAATCCCATAGTCGATCATTAATAACATGGCAGGATCGGAAAGGTCGTTCTGGGTTCCGAAATATCCTTCCGAAGCATTGTAGGTCTCTACATAATGCATTTTAGGTGTTTTAATCACCTGTTTATATTGCTCACGATATGGCGTGAAAGCCACTCCACCGTGGAAGAAGACTTCCAGGTTAGGCCATACTTCTTCCAGAGCTTGCTTTCCTGTCTTTTCAAGGACACGTTTGATAAGTACCAGCATCCACGACGGTACGCCGGACAAACTTGTCACATTTACCGGAATGGTGCTGTTGGCGATTGCTTCTATCTTGGTTTCCCATTCGCTCATCAACGCAATTTTTTTGCTTGGTACACGGATGAAATTGATAAGCGGATTTACGTTTTGAATCAGAATAGCGGATAAATCTCCTACTAAACTATGATTGGAGTTGAGGTTCGGGCTATGGCTCCCTCCTAGAATCAGTCCCTTGCCAGAGAAGAAATGGCTATCCGGATTGATGCGGAAATAAAGAGCTGCCGCGTCTTTTCCTCCTCTGTAATGAATATCTTCCAAAGCTTCTTTGCTGACGGGAAGGAATTTACTTTTATCATTAGTCGTTCCGGAGGATTTTGCAAACCAGCGTATCTCCGATGGCCAAAGCAGATTCTGTTCCCCGGCTCGCAAACGTTCTACATACGGTTTGATTTCTTCGTATGTTTGGATAGGAACACGTTTACGGAAATCTTCATAGTTACGGATAGAGGAATAATCGTACTTTCTTCCCCATTCAGTTTGAGCGGCCTGGTGTATTAAGCGGCTTAACACACGATGCTGTATCTCACTAGCCTGACTAGCATATAAGTCTATTTGTTTTAAACGGGAATCGAAAGTCTTACTAATAATTTTTGTAATATTCATTTCTGCTTTAACATAATAATGTTTAGTCGTGCAAAAGTAACTTATTTATCTTTTTTTTCTATCTTTACGACGGAAATAATCGTTAAAAATAGACGAGTTTCATATAAATCCCGAGTTTTAGACTAAAAAATGCGACAATGAGAATTGGAATCTTAACATCCGGCGGGGACTGTCCCGGTATCAATGCCACGATTCGTGGCGTGTGCAAAACTGCCATCAATTATTACGGGATGGAAGTGGTAGGTATTCACAGCGGTTTTCAGGGCTTGCTGACTAAAGATGTCGAATCTATTACGGATAAGTCGCTTTCCGGTTTGCTCAATCTGGGTGGAACGATGTTAGGAACCTCTCGTGAGAAGCCTTTCAAAAAAGGTGGCGTTATCTCGGATGTTGACAAACCGTCTTTAATCCTTCAGAATATCCGGGAAATGGGACTCGATTGTGTCGTTTGTATCGGCGGAAATGGAACACAAAAGACTGCGGCGAAGTTTGCTGCGATGGGAGTAAATATCGTATCTGTGCCCAAAACTATTGATAATGATATTTGGGGTACAGACATCTCTTTTGGTTTCGATTCGGCAGTAAGTATTGCTACCGATGCTATCGACCGCTTACATTCCACCGCAAGTTCTCACAAAAGAGTGATGGTGATTGAAGTGATGGGGCATAAAGCGGGTTGGATTGCTTTGTATTCCGGTATGGCAGGAGGAGGAGATGTGATTCTTGTCCCCGAAATCGCTTATGACATTAAAAATATTGGTAATACGATTCTGGAGAGGCTGAAGAAGGGTAAACCTTATTCTATTGTAGTGGTAGCAGAAGGTATTCAGACTGACGGGCGCAAACGTGCTGCTGAATATATTGCGCAGGAGATTGAATATGAGACTGGTATAGAGACCCGTGAAACAGTTCTAGGGTATATTCAGCGTGGTGGTTCACCTACTCCTTTCGATCGTAATCTTTCTACCCGTATGGGCGGCCATGCGACAGAATTGATCGCCAATGGCGAATTCGGGCGTATGGTAGCTTTAAAAGGAGACGACATAGCATCTATCCCTCTTGAAGAAGTTGCAGGAAAACTGAAATTAGTTACTGAAGATCACGATTTGGTGATTCAAGGGCGTCGCATGGGGATTTGCTTTGGCTAGTCTCTGTCTCTGCGGTTTCTGTGGTAAGTTGTACCATAGAGATTTCATTATCGGGGATGTTTTCTTCTGAAACATTCTCCGGTTCTGTTGCAGTTACCGAATGTTGTGCTTTGATCTCTTCGATGGTTGACATAAATTCGGGCTCCTTTACTTTCCTTATAGCCATTTGGGCGGCATTCTGCTGAGACTCTTTCTTGGAATATCCCGTACCTGTTCCTGCCGGAAGCCCTTCAATGCGTACTTCGGTTTGGAAAACAGGATTGCTGTCATGATCGAGGAACTGCTCGATTAACTCAAAGGAAACCTTCATCTTGTTTTTTTGGCTCCACTCAATAAGTTTGGATTTGAAGTTGACCTCTTTTCGGGATATTTTATCCAGGTCGATGTAGTGGTTGATAATCCGTTGTTCCATAAATTGTTTGCAACGTTCATACCCCTGATCCAGATAAATAGCTCCGATAAATGCCTCAAAAGCATTTCCGTACATGTAACTGTTGTGAGAAGAAGAGCGGGTAGAATACTTTATGAGTTTGTCCAAACCGATTTCAACGGCCAACTTATTCAAAGTCTCCCGTTGTACGATCTTAGAACGTGTGTTGGTCAAGAAACCTTCCCTTTTCCCTTCAAAACGTTTATAGACAATATCTCCTACGATGGCGTCGAGGATGGCGTCACCTAAAAACTCCAGTCGTTCATTGTTGAGGGGACGTCCCTTGTCGGAGCGGACAGAAGTCGATTTGTGCAGGAGAGCCTGCTCATAAAGCTGGATATTGCGCGGGTAGAACCCGAGTATCCGGTAAAAACAAAGATAAGACTCTCTATCCTTGCGGAACAAGAGCCTTATCTTATCTATTTCATTACGTAACACGATATTACTCTGCGTATTTCTTGAAGATAACGCACGCATTGTGACCGCCAAATCCAAATGTATTGGACAGGGCAACATTAACTTCGCGTTTCTGTGCTTTATTGAACGTGAAATTAAGGTTATAGTCGATGTTCTCGTCGTTGTCACCTTCTTCGTGGTTGATAGTCGGAGGAACAATGCCGTTCTTGATAGCAAGGATACTTGCAATAGATTCTACCGCACCGGCAGCTCCCAGCAAGTGACCTGTCATTGATTTTGTTGAACTGATGTTCAACTCGAACGCATGATCACCGAATACTTCCTTGATTGCTTTTGCTTCTGAAATATCACCAACCGGAGTAGATGTACCGTGTACATTGATATAATCTACTTCTTTCGGATCCATTTCCGCATCTTCCAGTGCATTTCTCATCACTAATTTCGCTCCCAGACCTTCCGGATGAGAAGCTGTCAGGTGATGTGCATCTGCAGACATACCTACACCGGCAACTTCTGCATAGATTTTTGCACCGCGAGCTTTAGCGTGTTCCAGTTCTTCCAGGATCAGGCAACCGCCACCTTCGCCCATAACGAAGCCATCACGGCTTGCGCTAAACGGACGTGAAGCTTTAGAAGCTTCGTCGTTGCGTGTTGACAATGCGTGCATAGCGTTGAAACCGCCCACACCTGCCGGGAAGATCGCAGCTTCCGAACCACCGGATACAATCACGTTTGCTTTACCCAGACGAATCAGGTTGAAAGCATCTGCAATAGCATTGGTTGAAGTAGCACATGCTGAACAAGTCGCGTAGTTAGGACCATGGAAACCATACATGATAGAAATCTGTCCGGCTGCAATATCCGAAATCATCTTTGGAATGAAGAACGGATTAAATTTCGGACCCATTTCCTGACGAGTGTAGTAGTTGCCTACCTCTTCTTCAAATGTATGTATACCACCAATACCGGCGCCGAAAATAACACCGATTTTGTTCAAGTCTTCTTTCTCGACATCAAGACCGGAATCACTCACCGCTTCTTTGGCAACAGCGATGGCATATTGAGTATACAGGTCCATCTTTCTTGCTTCTTTGCGGTCTATGTATTTCGTTGCATCGAAGTTTTTCACTTCGCATGCGAATTGGGTCTTGAATAACGACGCATCAAAATGAGTAATAGGCCCTGCTCCACTAACCCCGTTCACAATGTTTTCCCAAAACTCGGGAACGCTGTTGCCAACGGGAGTAATGGCGCCAAGGCCTGTTACTACCACTCTTTTTAATTCCATATTGATGAAATCGAATTACTTAGCGTGTTCTTCGATATAAGATACAGCATCACCTACAGTACCAATCTTTTCTGCTTGGTCATCAGGAATAGAGATACCGAATTCTTTTTCGAATTCCATGATAAGTTCTACAGTGTCAAGAGAATCTGCTCCCAGGTCGTTAGTGAAGCTTGCTTCGGTTGTAACTTCTGATTCTTCTACGCCTAATTTATCAACGATAATCGCTTTTACTCTTGATGCAATTTCAGACATAACTTTAAGTTTTTAATTAATAATTAGTTTTATTTCTTTAAATTTGCGGTGCAAAGGAATGAATATTTATCGTTTTGCGCAAATATTTGACTAAATAAATGCAAAGTTTTGCACATTTTTCACTGTTTTGTGCATCGAATTTGAGAGTTATGAAGAAAAACATCGCAATTTTTGCTTCCGGTTCCGGTTCAAATGCCGAGAATATTATCCGGTATTTCCAAAAAAACGATTCCGTTCAGGTTTCGTTGGTGCTTTCTAATAAAAGTGATGCCTATGTTTTGGAACGTGCGCATCGTTTGGGAGTGCCTTCTAACGTGTTTCCAAAGGAGGACTGGATAGCCGGAGATGAAATATTGGCTATTTTGCAGGAGTATCGTATCGACTTTGTCGTACTGGCTGGCTTTCTGGTTCGTGTGCCTGACTTGCTTTTGCATGCTTATCCCGATAAAATTATAAATATACATCCTGCTCTTCTGCCGAAGTTCGGGGGAAGGGGAATGTATGGTGATCGGGTTCATGAAGCGGTAGTGGCTGCTGGTGAAAAGGAAAGCGGTATCACTATACATTATATAAATGAGCATTATGACGAAGGAAATGCAATCTTCCAGGCTACCTGTCCTGTTCTTCCGACAGATTCTCCGGATGATGTAGCCAAGAAAGTGCATGCCTTGGAATATGAACACTTCCCGCAAGTCATAGAGCAAGTATTACTTAATACTTAATTAAATAAGCTGTCTCTTCTCGTCGTAAAGGATAATCCCCGCGTAAGGTTTCGAATAGTTCCGGTTGATTTTTCAATCGGGTACTATCTTCGACAGGATTATACATTTGGAGGATTGCTTCTTCATGGTTTTTGGCATGTATAATAGGAGAGGCCGGTGCCGGTGCATTTATATTATAATCACCTTCTATTTGGAAGAATTTGCAAATAGCATCCAGTGACATGCGTGTGGCGTTTGCTTTTCCATCGGCAGAATAACCCGCAATGTGGGGAGTGCCAATAAATACTTTTTCCAATAACTCACGGTTGATTTCCGGTTCATGTTCCCATACATCAATGATGGCATCCGAGATGGTCCGACTCTCCAAGGCTTTTAAAAGAGCATCAGTGTCAATGACCTCTCCTCGTGAAGTATTAATGATAACCGGTCCTTGTTTGAGTGACCGGAAGAAACTCTCATCTGCCAGGTGGAAGGTTTTATATTTCCCTTCCTTATATAAAGGTACGTGAAAGGTAATGATATCACATTCTTCTGCTATTTTATTTAGTGAGACGAACTGCTCTGTTCCTTCTTTTTCCTCCCGTGGCAAATCATTCAGTAAAACGCGCATACCAAAATTCCGGGCAACTTTAGCGACTTTACTCCCTACGTTTCCCACTCCTATGATTCCAATCGTCAGTTCGTTTAACTTTTTGTTTCTGCAAGATTTCCACACCAGAAGCGATGACTGTATATATTGGGCGACAGAAGCAGAGTTACATCCCGGAGCATTTGTCCATTCTATACCTGCATGTTTGCAATACTCTGTATCAATGTGATCGAAACCAATAGTTGCCGTCGCTATGAATTTCACCCGACTACCTTCCAATAAATCCCGGTTGCAATGTGTGCGGGTACGGACAATAAGCGCGTCTGCATCCCGTACGAGCTCCGGAGTGAAATCTTTCCCCGGTATATAAACCACCTCATCGGCTATTTTCTGAACCGCTTCTTTTATATAAGGTATTTTATTGTCGATAATAATTTTCATATACAATTCATCTTTTATACCCACAAAGGTAACAAATAAAAAAGTAAGAAACGGTTGCTTGTCTGAAAAATATTACATAGATTTGCCCTATTATATATCTATTAGCTAGTTAAGATTATGACATTTAGTAACCTTTGCAACGAGATTTTTTGGAAATCGACAACAGATTACCATGTAACAGATAGTGTGGATGCTCCGATGAACAATCCTTACGAGTTGAAAACTATTGAGTATTATTTATATCTAAAGAACTGGATTGATGCTGTGCAATGGCATTTTGAGGATATTATCCGTGACCCGCAGATTGATCCGGTGGAAGCATTGGCTTTGAAAAGAAGAATTGATAAATCAAATCAGGATCGTACAGACTTGGTGGAATTAATTGATAGCTACTTCTTAGACAAATACAAAGAGGTAAAACCTCTCTCTGACGCAACGATCAATACAGAAAGTCCTGCATGGGCTATTGACCGCTTGTCAATTCTTGCATTGAAAATTTACCACATGCAGCAGGAAGTGGAACGTACGGATACCACAGAGGAACACCGTGCTCAATGTCAGGCTAAGCTGAATATTCTGCTGGAACAACGTAAAGACCTCTCTGTGGCTATTGAGCAGTTGTTGGCTGATATCGAAGCCGGGAGAAAGTATATGAAAGTATATAAACAGATGAAGATGTATAATGACCCGGCATTGAATCCGGTGCTTTATGCTAAAAAATAACGAATGGCGCGTATTCTCATTATTCGTTTTTCAGCTCTTGGCGATGTAGCCATGACAATTCCGGTAATACATTCGCTGGCTGTTCAATACCCGCAGCACGAAATAACAGTGTTAAGTCGTGCTGTATGGCAGCCGCTCTTTCAGGGGCTGCCTGCGAATGTAGGCTTTGTCGGAGCTGACTTAACAGGCAAACACAAGGGACTTTGGGGCTTGAATAGCCTTTATTCAGAATTGAAAGCCATGCATTTCGATTACATCGCAGATTTTCATCATGTGCTTCGTTCAAAATATTTATGTCTGCGATTCCGTCTTGCCAATAAACCGGTAGCTTCCATATGTAAGGGAAGGGCAGGTAAAAAGAAACTGGTTCGTCGTCACGATAAGGTGATGGAGAATCAGAAGAGTTCTTTTCGCCGTTATGCCGATGTGCTTGAGAAGCTCGGTTTGCCGGTTTTATTAAATTTTTCTTCTATTTATGGCGAAGGAAAAGGCAACTTTGCGGAGATAGAGCCAGTCACAGGACCTAAAGAAGATCAAAAATGGATTGGTATAGCTCCTTTTGCCAAACACAGAGGTAAAATTTATCCGTTAGAGTTACAGGAGCAAGTTATAGCACATTTTGCAGCTAATCCGCAAGTGAAAGTTTTTCTTTTTGGAGGTGGCAAAAACGAGCAGGAAGTGTTTGACGCATGGATTGCTAAATATCCTTCTGTTGTTTCAATGATAGGTAAGCTGAATATGCGTACCGAGCTGAATCTGATGAGTCATTTGGATGTGATGCTTTCGATGGATTCTGCCAATATGCATTTGGCGTCCTTGGTCAATATTCCGGTTGTTTCTGTTTGGGGAGCAACTCATCCTTATGCTGGTTTTATGGGCTGGAAGCAATTGCCGGTCAATACCGTGCAGCTTGATTTATCATGTCGTCCCTGCTCTGTATATGGACAGAAGCCTTGCTGGCGTGGTGATTATGCCTGTTTAAGAGATATAAAGCCAGAACAGGTTATTGCAAAAATAGAAGGGATTGTCGGTTGATATTTGCAGGAATTCAATTTAGTTGTTTTTTGAGTCGAAAGAGCGTAGAATCAAATAATGATGGAAAAAGAGATACAACGAAAGAAAAAGGTACTGATAGATCTTACAAATTATGGTAGTCTAACAGCTGGTTTCGGACAGATTGCGGCCAACTATGCGGCCGCTTTTTCGTCTATGTCGGTAGAGGATCTTCATTTTGTATATTTGTTGAGACAGAAATATATGCAGGAATTTGGTCCGAATGTGACCTCTGTTCCGGTACGTCGTATCAATAAATTTTTCCCTTTTACTCTTCCTAAAGTAGATGTATGGCATGCGGTGAATCAGCAGCGGAAGTTGTTGCGTATTGCCGGTGGTACAAAGTTTATCTTTACTATACATGACTTCAATTTCTTAACGGAGAAAAAGCCCTGGAAGGCTAAAATGTATCTTCGCCGGATGCAGAATAAAGTCAATAAGGCCGCCGTAGTCACAACGATTTCTCATTATGTAGCAGATGTCATTCGCCAACATATAGATTTGAAGGGAAAAGAGATTCGAGTCATCTATAATGGGGTGGAGAGGATCGATATGTTGGAAGGAACCCAACCCTCTTTCGCAACGGGACGTCCCTTCTTTTTTACGATTGGACAAATCCGTAGAAAAAAGAATTTCCATCTTCTGGTTGACGTAATGCGCCATTTCCCGGAATATGATTTATATATTTGTGGGGATGCCCATTTCGCTTATGCTGAAGAAGTGCGTAGCTTGATTCGTGAGAAGCAAGTCACTAATGTGTTTTTGACAGATGTAATCACTCAAAGTGAAAAGATATGGTTGTATCGGAACTGTGAGGCGTTCCTGTTTCCTAGTGAAGGAGAAGGCTTTGGACTTCCTGTGGTGGAAGCTATGCAGTTTGGAAAGGCTGTATTTGCTGCTAATCGCACTAGTTTACCGGAAGTTTGTAATGGACATGCCATCATGTGGGAACATTTGGATGCAGAATCTATGGTGCAAAGTATCCGGGAACATTTGCCTGATTTCTATAAAGATGAAGAACGCTTGACCAGAATGAAAGAACATGCGGCTTCATTCAGTTATGAGAAGCATATACAAGCTTATCTTGATTTATATCGCGAGTTAGCTCAGTTGCGTTAATGTCGAAATTAATTGCTCGTATACCTTTTCTGGAGTGATTAATGCAAAACGTTCCTCATAAGTTAATGTCGCTTGTTGTTCCGGCGGAAGAATGTCGTCGGGACTAATTCCTCGGGCAAGTACGGAATTTACAGGTAACCACATTGATTTGGAAGCGCTTGGTGAATAAATAGCGAATGAAGGGATTTCGAGGGCTTGCGCAATGTGCCGGGCTCCTCCTTCGTTTCCGAAATAAAATGAGCAGTTGGCGCAAAGTGCGGCTAGCTGTCGTAATGAAGAGGCTTGTATGTCGATCTTGATGCGTTCCGGACATCCCAATTCCTTGTAGATATTTCTTGCATCTTCTTCTTCATACCCCGGTGCATAGTTGAAGATCATTTGTATGTCCTTGTATTCTTCCAATATTCTTTTAAGTGTGGCTATCATGAACTCCGTATTCCATTTTTTATGGAGGAGCTTAGTGGTGACTCCTATTAGGAATACAGGGCGCGCGAAATCTATCCCCTCCTTTTCCATATAATATCGAAAGTCTTTTTTCTCCTGGTCAGTGAGGTATAACCTGAATTCTTTTGTATATTGAATAGGCTTGATTTTCTCTAATGGCGCTGCAAGCAATAGGTTGCGTTCTACCATATCAATTGTCAGACTATTGCTGTAAGTGTCTGCTCGATAATTTAATAGGGAACGTGTATATCCCTTGATGCGCCCTATCCGGAAAGGAGTTTTTAATGAAAAAAGAGAGAAAAAAAGAGTCCGGATCGTAGAGCGCATATCGATGATGACATCGTATTTGTTTTGGTGCGTCACTTGCCATACTTTTTTTATGTAAGCAGTGAATGGTTTATTCTCATTCTTGTCAAATGTAATAACCTTATCTATGTCCGGATGACCCTCATAGAGCGATGCTATATTTTTATTAAGCACAAAATGTATTTCTGCATCGGGAAAACTTTTTTTCAGTGTACTGCACAATGCAACAGCTAGAATAGAGTCTCCTATTTGTCTAAATCGAATAATCAGAATTTTTTTGATTGGTTTCATGCTTAACTTCTTTATGCTTTTTTATCGTGCAAACATAGCTAAAAAAAAGCATTTATGTCTAAATATAAATGAAAAGAAAAAAGAAAAAACGGCTAAAGTTGTTCGCAACAGTACTTATATGTATAGAGAGTTAGCCAATCTTTGTGAGAAAAGAAAAAAATATAGTCGGAATATGCCTTAATTTCTTTATCTTTGCTCCATCTTTGTAATTAGTATTATATAGGAGAGTGTAATGAGAGTGATTGTAAATCCCAAGTACGCGCATCTGCAGAAGGAGATAGAAGAAATTCCAAGGTCCTTCCAGGAAAAAGGAGATGTGGTGTACGATGGGCGTAATGTTTTAAAACGAATTGGCTTGGGCAGTACTGATGTTGTGGTGAAGAGCTTTAAGAAGCCTCACATCATCAATCGTGTTGTATATTCGTTTTTCCGGCAATCAAAAGCAGAGCGTTCCTATATTTACTCTATGGAAATTCAACAACATGGCTTTGACACTCCGGAGCCAGTTGCTATGATCGAACAATTCCAGAGTGGCCTTCTTTCACATAGCTATTACATTTGTTGTTATGATGGTGGCGAAACAGTTCGTTCCCTGATGGATGGGAAAGTGGAAGGAAACGAAGATAAACTTTCTGCTTTTGCACGCTACACAGTTGCTTTGCATCAGGCAGGTATCCTGCATTTGGACTATTCTCCCGGCAATATATTGATCCATCAGAATGATGCGGATGAATATAGTTTTTCTCTGGTTGACGTGAACCGCATGCAGTTGTTGTCAGATATTGATTGTGATACTGTATGCCGTAATATGTGTCGTTTATGCATCTCTCGTGAAGTGCTGACTTATATAATGACAGAATATGCTTCTTTGAGGGGATGGGATATCAAATCTACTGTTAGTCTGGCTCTTCGTTACAGCGATCAGTTCTTTACTCATTATATTTATCGTCGTGCGGCGCGAAAAGAAAAAGAAAAGCATATCGTATCCTTGATTTTATTCTTTCGTTTGTACCGTTCTGTGCGTAAGTTTTTTTCCTGGGAACCGCATATTTCACGTTTCTTATTGAAAAAAGAAAAGCACATTTATGATACATACCTGTGCAAGTATGACTATTGTGACTTGCTTTCTGCTGATTATCAATGATTAGCTTTTACTTCCGCGCATGACTACGCTGCGGATTTTATGCCTGAAAAACCCTTTTTGATTTGTATATGTGCAGTTATGCTTATCCAAAAATGCAGAAATGACTGCTTCGTCATCATGTAGATGGTATGTGCAAATTGCAAAATCCAACTTTCGGCAATTCTGAAATAAGTTCTTGCATCCGGCCAATGCATGCCGTTCAGCTCCTTCGATATCCATTTTTAGAAATAGATGCTCCTCCGTTTGATTGTTGAAGAAGTCATCCAGAGTTTGTTCTCTCGAAGAATTATGGTCGCTTACATATTTTTGGACAATCGTAACTTTATTTTGCCATGGTTCAAAAGTAGCTCTGATGGCCTCCAGCCATTGTTCGTCCTGCTCAAACAAGTAGACATGTTTAGCTTCTTCGATGATTTCCAATGAAGAATATCCTTCAGCGCAACCGACATCCACAAATACCTTTCCTGTCACTTCTTTAACGCTGTTGAAGTAATGGTGAGGTGAGCGTCTGTCTTGTTCCATGCTCAAAGCCCTGTAATATTTTTGAATTTTCTTGGCCGGAGTGCTCTTTCTGAAATAGAGCCGTTTCTCTTCTTTTTGAACATAGTATAAACCTTTCTTCTCGTCTTTTTGTACGTCAACGGGCATATTGGCATATTCATCTTTGAATTCATACAGGTGTCTTGAATATCCATGCTCTTTAATATATTCATAGTATTTCAGATAAGGAGAGCTAGGCTTATATCCTTTCATGAAATAATATGGGAGAGTGCCATATATAAATTTCTTTATTGTATGTTTAAGTACGTTCATCTCATTAGTTTTTTGTAGATGTTTAAGATCTCTTCCGCTTGCTTTTCTTCAGAGAATCTTTTGGCAAATGTTTGCCCCTTTTCAATCATCTCCTGCTTTCTCTCAGGGTCAGAGTATATCTGTTTGAAAGCATTGGCCATTCCTTTGATATCATCGGGATGTATATAGATCGAGTCGGGACCTCCGGCTTCTTCCAGGCAAGAACCTGTTGCGGCTACTACCGGAATTCCGGAGTATAAAGCTTCTATTATGGGGATGCCAAAGCCTTCAAAGCGTGAAGGATATACAAAAATTTCAGCTAGCTGATAAAAAGTCGGCAGATCATCAAAAGGAACATTGCTGATGATGTGCACTCTTTCTTCCAGCTTGTTCTCCTTAATAAAACGTTCAATCTTATCAGTGTATTCTGTACGGCGTCCTACAATGACAAGGTGGATTTGTTCAGGAAGCATTGTCAGTGCTTGTACTGCCGAAAGGGCATTTTTTCGTTCTTCAATACTTCCTACGTTGAGGATATAGTGTTCCGGTAGCTGATACTTAGCTCGAACTTCTCTTTTTTTCTCTTCTGTTACAGAGTGCGTGAATGAAGTATCACATCCCTGATAAACAACCTCTATCTTATCGGCTGGGATTCCGAAAAACTCAATAATATCACGTTTGGTACATTCGCTGATAGCAATGATTCTATCTGCATTTTCGCAGGCTTTGCGGAATTTGTATGTATATATATTCCTGTCGATCAGATGGTAGTATTGTGGGTATCGTAGAAATATCAGATCGTGGATCGTTACGATACTTTTTACCTCACTTTTATGGATATTCAGGGGTAATTCATTGCTAAGTCCGTGAAAAATATCAATTCTTTCTTTTTCCAATTGGCGGGTGACTCCCAACACTCGCCATAATGAACTTAACTTTTTCCAGAAAGAAGTAGTGGGATAAGAAAGCTGTAGTTGCCGATATTGCTTCGTTAATTTGTTCAGCCTTTTATTTTCCCGTTTCTTGGGGGCATACAATACATATTCATTCTCCGGATAGAATTGGCATAGAATATCCACTATATAGCGGCTATAATTGCCCAAACCGGTGAAATTTTGTACTGCACGTTTTCCGTCAAAACCTATTCTCATTTCTACTTCTTGCCTTTATGTGATTATAGTTAGACTTCAAATTCCCGATAAGGTTTATTCAGGTCTAAATAATGGAAATTGTGCTGTCTTTGTCCACTTTGTTTAGGTATGGTCATGTAATCTCCGTATTTCTGTGACAGATAGACATCGTATTTCTGTACTCCCCATACTTCTTCATTTTCAAATAAGATTGGAGTAGGGGTACCCAGAATATCTTTAGACATGATTCCTTTCATACCGTCATCATAATCACAGACCAATGTGGATTGGTCGAAATCATACTTTTTCATTACTTTCCTGATACTTTCCTGTGCTCCGGTAAGGGTGAAAAGCTTTCTGCATAATAGCGGTATCCATGAACTGGGGCCTTTTCCATGCTTGTATGGATCGCGATGAATCAGATAAAGTACACGTTTGTAGAATTCGTATTTTGCAAAATGCATTCTTTGCGCCATGCGGCTTTCCGGAACCCCGTCAAGTGGAAATATATCAATATATACACCTCCCAAATATTTAAGATGCATACGCTCAATTAGAGTTGTGTCAGCATCCTGTACTTTTGCGAATGGAAGAGGATATTCCTTGTCGTTTTCAGCACATACAGCTTCGTATGGTTTCGGCAACCATTCTTTGGCATTAGCCATTAATAAATCATAATCGGCTCTTGGCATACCGATATCCAGATCATCATCCCAGGGGATAAATCCTTTGTGGCGGACGGCTCCCAGCATGGTGCCTGCCATGATGTAATATCGCAGATTATGTTCTTTGCAAACTTTGTCAACAGCTAATAAATTCTTTAATATGCGAAGCTGTAGAGGGCGGATATCGTAATTTGCCATTTTTATCTGATTTTTGATTAATAAAGACTGGCTGGAATCAGCTTTTGTGCTTGTTGAAAGTCCTCTACAGTGTCCAGTTCGGCCGAGAAGAACTCGGTGGTGTCCATGACGTAAAAACTATATCCTTGCGGAATCAGTCGTTCAAAAGCCCGTTCGTAGAATATATTGTCCAGTCCTTCGGTAGTAATCATAATTTCCAGTTCACGGAATAGAGCTTTGGTGTATTCTGCTGACATCTTTTCGATACCGATAGACTCTCCGATAGCATCGGATATAGAACAAACTTTGCTGATTTCAACAACCTTTTGTGCATCGTCTACGATGACTTTTATTTCTTCCGCTCCGAGCTCATGCCGGTTCAGTGCCAATATGTCGGCCTTGTCCGAGTGAAGCAGTTTCTCTACAATTTGAGGATCAAAAACAATGTCGCTGTCTAATAACAATATTTCTTCCCCGTCTGTATACGGTCGGGTAAGCCATAATGAATAGATATTGTTGGTTGATTCATATCTGTCATTATAGATGAAAGTAATATTTTGGACTGGATAACGTGTCTGCAGAAAATCAACGATTTGTTGCTGGCGATACCCCGTGACGATAATGAATTCGTCGAATCCATTTTGTATCAGAGCATCAAAAGCCCTTTCCAGTAGACATCGTTCTCCTATCTTGAGGAGGCATTTGGGCGTTGTATCGGTCAGCGGGCGTAAGCGTGAGGCTATTCCTGCGGCTAATATTACTGCTTTCATTTGGATGCGATTTCTTTAATTGTATCTATAACAATCCGGTTCTGCTCTGGGCGTCCCAATGTGATACGCAAATGAGTGTTGATATCCGGTTCATTCATAAACTTCACTTTATAGCTCTGTTCTGCAAAAGCCTTTTGCAAAGCCTCTTTTAACTCTATCGGGTATTTGATTAAGATAAAATTGGCCACTGATTCATATACTTTGAACCCGGGCAATACACCAATTTCTGTCTCGTAACGCTTTCGATCTTCGTTCATTAGTTTTGCAATGTTCCGGTAGTGTGTATCCGATTTAAGAGCTGCAATAGCAATATCTTCGGATATTCGGTTGTATCCCAAATACTTATTACTGTATTTACTGAATTTTTCCAGTTCTTTACTCATAAATCCGAATCCCATGCGTAGGCCTGGTAATCCATAAAACTTGGATAAAGTACGGGAAATAATCAAATTCGGATATTTGTTGACCAAGCGTTTGATATAACTCGTATCAGTTGAAACAAAAGAAGCGTATGCCTCGTCTATCAGTACCACTGTTTGGCTGGGTACCTCTGCAAGCAGTTCATCCAGTTCTTCCGGAGTTAAACCGTTACCGGTAGGGTTATTGGGAGAAGCCAGTAAAAGAATCTTCGGATTCTCTTTCTGAATCATATCTTTCAGTGTCTCAAAGTCATATTTAAAGGTGTTGCCGTCTTCGTAAAGAGGATATTGCAGAGTATGACCATTCACCTCATCTGCTATTGATTTATAATACCACCATGAGAACTTGGGAATCAACATCGTTTTGTTTCCATCTTCTTGAGTCAGGAAGTAATGAACAGCTTGCTTCAGAATATCTTCTCCACCGTATCCTAACAAGACTTGAGTTTCATCTATATCATATAGCTCGGATAAGAAAACGGATAATATACTTTTCTTTCCTTCATCATAAATGCGGGTATAAAAACAAAGTTTATTTATATCGAAGCTTTTTAAAGCCTCTACCACTTCTTTTGATGGGCTGTAGTTAAATTCGTTTCGATCTAAAAAGTTCAAATTCTTTTCCATATTAGTTTTGTATGATTCCTTTATCGCACCAGGTTAGTTTCCTGACTTTTGTTTCGTTCAAAATACTGCGGTTGTTGTATAGATTATCTGTTCCGTGTAGTTCATGATGAAGATGGAACACAATTCCCGCAAATTTGATGGTACGCTTGCGTACACCGTTATTGATGAGGCGGCATACTAATTCATGATCTTCACTTCCCCATCCGGTTATAGCTTCATTGTACCCATTGACCTTTAACAAATCCTCTTTCCAGAAAGCCATATTGCATCCTCTCGAGTAAGAAACATCCCATTGACGATAATGTTGAAGTAGCGGACTCAACCAAGGTAAATGTACTCCGTTGATTGTGTTTTTAGTACCTTTGTCGTGAATGGAAATGATGCAGTTTTTTTCTGCTAACATTTTTCTTGTTAAGCCTTCCCGGATTAATACACGGCTACCGGTTACGAAGCTACCTTTTTGGGCAAAACGTACATGATCTTTGACGAAATCTTTGTGTAAGACGATATCTCCGTCAATTTGTATAATATATTCTTTAGATGCTTTCGCAATAGCTTTGTTGCGGATGGAGGCCAGTCTGAAGCCTAAATCCTCATGCCAAACATGAATAATGGGAACTTCGGAGGAAGCTGCCAATTGATGAATTAGTTCTCTTGTGTCTTCTTTGGAACCATCATCTGCAATGATAATTTCACCAGGAAGGAGAGATTGACGTAGCACGCTTTTAACGCATAATTCTAATGCGTCGCTTCTATTATAGGTGGATATAATTAGCGATGTACTTATGTTGCTCGCCATGGGTTTATTCATATAATTATTACTAAGTTAGTTAAATAGTTAAGGGGCTTGCATTAAAATTCTACAAATGTATACATTTTATTTGGTTGTGACAAGCGTTGAGGGCTTTTTTGCTAAACATTAGAGGGTTAGCGTCTTTTTTAAGAATAATATCTGTATCTTTGCTATCAGTTTGTTATAATAACTAAGATAAATAGTGTATTTGTAATGGAAAATCACCCGGTGGAAGTTAGCGTAATCATCCCTAATTATAATTATGCTCGTTTTTTACAACAACGTATTGAGTCGGTATTGGCACAAACATATACGGATTATGAGATTATATTATTGGATGATGCTTCAACCGATGATAGTGTGTCTATTTTAAACCATTATAAAACAAATTCTCGTGTTGCTCATTTGGAGATTAATTCAGTCAATACAGGGAGTCCTTTTGCTCAATGGCAAAAAGGAATAAGTTTGTCTCGTGGAAAATATATATGGATTGCCGAGAGTGATGATGCAGCTGATGCTTCTTTTTTGGAGAAAGCTGTTTCTGTTTTAAATCAATATCCTCATGCTTCTTTCTGTTTTTTAGGTTCACACTGTATAGACGAGAACGGGAATCAACTATCTACAGATTTTGACCGTTGGACTTCAAAACAATTGCGTCGCCCTTGCAATATGGGTGTCTTTAATGGTGAAGATTATATAAAACATAATCTTTATTGGCGTAATTATATTTATAATGCTAGTGGCGTTGTTTTTCGTAAACAAAGTTTTGAACAGATAAAGGATTTGTCTTGCTTTTCAATGCGCTATAGTGGTGATTGGCTTTTTTGGATAGAGATGGCGAGGCAAGGGAGTGTTGTTGAGTTATATGAAAAGTTAAACCTGTTTCGATTGCATTCAACAAGTACAACTGTTGAGGGTAACGCTTCAGGTAATGCGATTCTTGAAGATATTCAAGTTGTACATTATGTTGAATCATTTTCTTATCCAATAGAGTGTTATAAGCGTTTGATACGGCATGGAATGCTTTATAAAAATATAAAGCGTGCAAAAGTTGATCCGAAAATGAGATTGTTGTTGTTTGAAAAGCTGAAAGGATGTTTTGGAACAAGTGTGTGGGCATATAGATGGGAACGGTTTAATAAATACATGAGTTTTTTGAATCCATGGCAACCTACAAGAGATAGAGATAGGTTGTAATGAATTGTGAAGTGTAATAAAGAAAGATATGGTTGACAAAAGAATTATAGCATTTTATTTGCCGCAATATCATCCATTTCCAGAAAATGATGAATGGTGGGGCAAGGGATTTACAGAATGGAGAAATGTGGTCAAAGCTAGGCCTCTTTATCGTGGTCATTATCAGCCGCATTTACCTGCAGATTTAGGTTTCTATGATTTGCGTATTCCGGAAGTTCGTGAGCAGCAAGCAGATATGGCTCGAATGTATGGGATTAATGGTTTTTGTTATTATCATTATTGGTTTAATGGTCGTCAATTAATGGAAAGGCCATTAAAAGAAATACTATCTTCCGGTAAACCTGATTTCCCATTTATGCTTTGTTGGGCTAATGAGAACTGGACTAGGGCATGGGATGGTGGAAGTCGGCATGTTTTGATTGCTCAAAATTACTCAGAAGAGGATGATCGTGCACATATTCGTTATCTGTTAGAAAATGTTTTTAGTGATTCTCGGTATATAAAAGTGGATGGTAAGCCTGTGTTTTTGATTTATCGTTCCATGCTTTTCCCAAATATGAAAGAGACCATTCGAGTATGGCGGGAAGAAGCAGCTAGTAAAGGAGTTGAATTATATTTATGCCGCGTCGAAACTATGGATTGTTATGGAGAAGAATACCTTCAGGATGGTTTTGATGCTGCTGTAGAGTTTCAACCTTTCACTCATCAAATGAATGAATTTCAAAAAAAGAGAAATCCATTACGGAAGTTTGCTTATAATATAAATCGTCACCTTTTTAATACATGTAAGAAGAAAAAGATTAATTATTCGGAATATGTAGATTATATCTGTAAAACTCCTTTTCCTGACTATAAAATGTATCCGGGGGTTACTCCAATGTGGGATAATACTTCTCGTCGAAAGCAAAAGATGTTTATAATGGATAAAAGTACTCCGGAAAAATATGGTGAATGGTTGCGAACAGTGGTAGGTAAATTTGTTCCATTTAGTAAAGATGAAAATTTTGTTTTTATCAATGCTTGGAATGAATGGGCGGAGGGAAATCACTTGGAGCCTGATTTGAAATGGGGATTTCGCTATTTGGAAGAAACTCGAAAAGCGACTGAATTTTCAAAAGATGGGGCTATTAACCAATGATTTTCTTTATTAATGTATTGAAATCACTTTGTTGCTTTTCGGTGATAACTCCATATCTGATATTTGCTTGTTCTTTATAAAAGAGGTAGTCTTTTCTGAACATTTTAAGTTTCATGAAAAGATCGTTTTTATAAAATGGGGAGAACATCAGAGCGCTGTTGGATAAAATAATGGGCATAGAACATACATTTGATGAGATTACGGGAACTCCATATCCCATAGCTTCTAGTGGTGGGTAACCAAATCCTTCTTGAAGAGAAGGAAAGATGAGGGCGTAAGCATTTTTATAAGCATGACCTAAATCTGAAGGCGATAGTAATGGGAGATTTATGTGTTTGGGGAACAGCTTTTCACCTCCTCCGGTGGTTACAAGACTGCTATCGTATTCAGTGGCAAAACGTTTGAATACTTCTAGTACCATTTGAGCATTTTTGTCTTTTCTATGTATGTTTAAAAGCAAAAAATAAGATCTGCCAGTGAGTAAAAAATTTCTTAATGTGTCATTCTCTATAGATTCTTCAATGATAATTTTTCTCATTGGTGGATATAGTATGTCTATTTTCTTAGATGATAATTGGGGAAAATAATATAAAATACTACTTTGAGAGTAATCTGATACTGTTATTATATTTACATTAGGCTGTTCACAAAATAATATTAATTTCTGATAGTTATCATAAGGGGTTTTCTTTACCTTTTGGGGGAATAATTTTAGCTGAAAACGTTTTTCCTTTTTCCATAACATAGATATTTTGTTATCATAAGTCTCAATATCTCCAATGTCGTGGATAACAATAACTATTTTACAAAATATATTTTCAAGATTGTACTCGAAGTAACGTTGTGCTATGCCAATGAAAAATGTATCTATTTGTTCTTGTTCTATGATATGGCTAATGCTTTCGGACTGGTTTATGTCTATGACATTGGATAATTTTTGATGATAAAAGTCAAGATCCTTTTCAATAAATTCAATATTTGAATCATATAAACCAATTATTCGGATATTTTTCAGTGCTATTAGCTCCTCCAGAACTCTAAAAGTGAATTCTGCACCTCCATTAATGCTTCCTTGAATTGAAATAATATCAAATAAAATATTGGTCATTTCTGATGAATTTTAATGTGTGAAATCAAGCTTATTGTGATACTTATAGCTTATATAGAGACAAAAGTAATGATAAATAGTATGTAAAAGTGGATTTTTCTATAAAAAACGATGAAAATTTAGTTGAAACTGATTTTATGGCTATCTTTGTTGCATCTATTAATAATGCGGATCAGTATTTGATTCCTTAGTTAAAAATTAGAGTAATTAATGCGATGGCAATTTTTCCCATCGTATGTACCAGAAGTCCAGATGTAGATCTGACTTTCATCGCTCTTTGAATATTTGTTTTTTCATTCAACCAGTTGAATAATGCTTCAATGGGTTGTCTGACTTTTGAGACTGCCGTTGAAAACAAGTCTCTTGCCGCTTTCTCCCTTTTTGTTATTTCAGGTGATTCTCCTTTGATAGCTTTTACAGGAGTAAATAGTTCGAGTTTTTTGGATTCTTTTGTCTCTTTATAGAATGGTATATCCGAATATATTTTATCGGCATATATTTCTCTATTGTTCAGATTTCCCACACATTCTCTTTTGAATACAGTGGAGTCATTTTCATCAGCCGCGGAAAGTATGAGCATTTCAGGAAAAGGTATAGTTCCTTTTCTACGGAAAGCCACTGCATGGAGTTTTAGTCCGAAATAATATATGTTCTTTGTCGAACAATATCCTTTGGAAGTAATCTCAGTGGCTACCTTTCCTACTTTGTTCTTTCCTGCGCAAGTAATGATAGGCATCGAGTCAACTAATGATTTCATACTGTCACAATCTTGAGGTTTGAATGAATGGATTAACTGCCTGACGAGTTCGCTGATTGCTTCCGGCATCAAATTCAATCTATGATTGAATGTTTGGTAAGAAGGCAAGTCAGGGAACCATGAAAGTAGGTATTCTTTGGTAAAGGTATGTATGTCTTTGATTTTAAAGTATTGCTGATAAGCTCCACAGAACAGATATACAGTAAGCAGTTCCTGATCGGTAAAGATTGGATGATTGTTATTACTGAATCTCTGGCAGTAGAACTTGAGTGAAGACTCGTAAACATCGCAGATATACATATATATTTTTATAAGTTTTAATTCTTTCTCCTTGGGAATCATAATTAGAACAATGAATGGTTTTATTCTTCTAATATACTGATTTTCAAGGAGATTAGAAAATTAAATTAATGAGATAATTAACTGAATAATAACATTTTAACAAGCGAAAAGGTAGATGATGATCAACTGCTGATTCGCATTAATATGTAAATTTTGCATGGAGGATAATTATTTAATAAGTGTTATTGTTCCGGTACATAATACAGCAGATTACCTGCGTAAATGTGTAGATTCTATATGCAATCAGACCTTAAAATCAATTGAGATAATATTAGTTGAGAACTTGTCAACAGATCAGTCTGCCGATATTTGCGATGAGTATGCCAGATCAGATAAACGTGTAAAAGTTTTGCATCTTTCAGAAGCTGGTTTGTCAATTGCACGTAATGAAGGCCTTAAGGTAGCCTCTGCTCCTTATGTGGGTTTTATTGACAGTGATGACTATATAGAGCCTACTATGTATCAGGAAATGTTGGATGCTATTGAATTATATCAGGCTGACTTTTCGTATTGTAATTATGTTCTTGATTTTGATTATAAAGAAAGTGTTTTTCCTTTTCGTAATTCAGGTTCTGTTGAATTGTGCTCTCGTGAGGATTTTATAAGAGATATGATGTGGGAAAAAATAAGCTGCTCTGTTTGTACCAAGTTGTTTAAAAAATCCTTTTTTGATGCACGTGAGTTTCCTGTAGGCAGGTTATATGAAGATCGTCTCGTTATGCACGAATGGGTACTAACGTGTACTAATATTGTGTGGGTGGATAAATCTTTTTATCACTATATTGAACGTTTGGATAGTATCTGTCATACTATTACTCCGATTAATTATTATCACTATTTTCTATCAGAATTTAGTAGGGTGGAATTTGTGAATAGGCAAGGTTTGTTTAAGGATAAAGAACTCTGTGAAGTACAAACGATGATGTTGCGTATCTGCTTTTCCATTTTTAAAGATATTATGCTACGTGTAGAACCTGGAGATTTTCGGGAGCCAATAAATGATATGAGGCATAGAATGAAGGAATTGTTTCCTTTGTTGAAAAAAGGAGAATTAGAGTCTCGTTGTTATAAGAAGTTGTGGAAAATAATTTATTTGTGGCCTGTTTATCGATTGATACATTATAATAAATTTAAAAGGAATAGGATATGAATGTAAGGAAAGTTTTGTTTTATCATGAAAACTTTCCTGCTGGTGGAGCAGAAAGAGTAACAATAGATATTGCTAATTATATCTCGAATCGGGGATATGAAGTGTATGTGCTTGCTTCTAATGTCAATGAAGGCAATTATTCCCAATTAACTGTGCTGAAATTGCCAGATAAGGTATCCGTTACAGAGGCTTCCGGAATACAATATGTGGTTGATGTGATTCACTCTTTTGATATAGATATATTTGTATTGCCTGTTTGTTCTTTTATCCCATTGTTAGAGGCGGTGAAACGACAGACTTGTTGTAAATTGGTATTTGCCCTTCATAGTGTACCTTTTTGGGAGGTATTGTATTCTTTTTATATAAAGAAAGCTAGAGCTAGAGGTGATTTCTTTAAGACTCTGGAGTGGTGGATGTTGACATACCCTAAAACTATGTGGCTAAAAAAATATGATCCTCCGATTCGTGTGAGACATATTAAAATTTATGAACTGGTTGATGCTTATACTGTATTGTGTGAGAGTTATAAAAAGGATTTGCTTAAAAAGATAGGAATGACAAAATCTGGAGATAAAATATATGTAATTTCTAATTCAGAGAAGGAAATTCCCCAGGTAAATTTGGATAAGAAGAAACAGTTGCTTTTTGTTGGGCGAATGTCTTATGATGATAAAAGGGCTGATCGTTTAATTCATATCTGGCATAAAATATATAGGAAAATGCCGGATTGGGAACTAGTACTAGTTGGGGATGGAGATGAAAGGACTCATCTGGAGACTTTAGTAGCTAAATTGCATTTAGAACGTGTTGTCTTTGCAGGCTATCATGCTGATGTTCGTCGCTTTTATGATGATTCTTTGGTTCTTTGTTTGACTTCGAATTATGAAGGGTGGCCTTTAGTGCTAACAGAGGCTCAAGCTAATGGGGTGATTCCTGTAGCTTTTAATTGTACGGCGGGAGTTCGTGAAATCTTGGAGCCAACAGGAGTGAATGGTATTTTGATTCCCCCTTTTAGTAAAAAAAGATATGCCAAGGAACTTTTAGCATTACTGCGGAATCCTCAGAAATGCCGGGAAATTCAGAAGAATGTAATAATGAAAGCTCACAGCTACTCTCCAGATAAAATAGGTGAGAAATGGTATGCCTTGTTTGAACGATTGTGTGATTAAATATTTGTGGATATGAATGACTCATTGCCTTTGGTTTCTATAATTATTCCTGTATATAATAGCGAGGCTTATTTGGATGCTTGTTTTATGAGTGTTATAAAACAGACTTATAAGATTTTAGAGGTGATTGTCGTGAACGATGGTAGCACAGACAATAGCCTGTCCATAATCAGAAAATATGAGCAGCTAGATAATCGTTTCTTTTGTATAAATAAAGCCAATGGAGGTTTGCCATTGGCTAGAAAAACAGGAATAGAGCATGCACATGGTAAATATATACAGCATTTAGATAGTGATGATACTTTGTTAGAAACTGCTATTGAAAGACTAGTTCGTCGGGCAGAAGAAACGGATGCTGATATTGTTGCGGCTCCATTCAATTTTTGTTTTCAAGATAGACCAGCTCAAAAGTCTGTTGATCTGAAATTTGAAGCATTGTCAGGTTTTGAATATTATCTTGAGATACTTCATTCCCGAGCATATTGGAGTGTCTGGTCAAATTTTCAGAGAAGTTCTTTGTTTCAAGAAAATATAATTCAGACAGTTCCTGAAATTTCTTTTGGGGAAGATGCTATACTCATAACTCAGCTTGCATTGTGTGCTAAAAAAGTAGTGTCACTAGCGGAACCTATTCTTAATTATAATCGATATTCTACGGCTATGTCATTGCAAGTTCATAAAGCTAGATATGAAGAATATAGAGCTTTTCAGAATTGGATAGAAAATTTCTTAAAATCAAAAGGGGTATATGGACTTTTGGAGAAGGAAATGGCTGTTATGCATTTACAGAAAACCTTTTTGAGTATTTCATGGCGGAGACTGGAATATGTGAATGAGGATATGAAACGTATAATTGGTAGCTTGAATTTATTTCCGGAACTTCGTAATGAAATGTCCAAGCAAGAGCTGAAAATCATATCTTATTATAAATTTTCTCCTTTATTGGGGTATATGAAGTTGAAACAGTATTGTAGAAAAAATAAACTATAAAGATGTCTTTTCAAAAACTGAAATGTAAATATTATAACTCTTTATTGAAGAGAAAACTTCTGATTTCACCTAAAGTTATCGTACAATTGGATGGAGGAATCTGTTCTCAGATGCATCAATATTTATTGGGGCAGTATTATGCTCAACAGGCATTTGCTGTGCGCTATGATTTGGCTTTTTATAAAAAATGGGGTAGTGATTTGAATAATCAGTTTGTACGTAACTTTGATTTATTGAGGGCTTTCCCTTATCTTGAATTTAAAGAAGCTTCGGCTTTGGCAGTCGATGTATATAGGAAAAGGTATTATAATGTTGGAAATAATACAGGTAAGCGTGTAGATGATTTTAGTTTTCTACAGAAACAACCTCCTGTTTATTTGGGTGGTTATTATCATTTACCTGCTAATTTGTGGCTGGAAATGTTTCATTCTATATTTAAAATGTCTTTAGAGGTTTTGGATGATCCTAATAAGGAATTTTGTCAAGCTATTGATGAAAAGGCCAATTCTGTTGCGGTCCATGTTCGTAGAGGAGATTTGAAAGTAGAGGTTTTTGATTATGGGAAGCCTGCGTCATTGAAGTATTTTCAAACGGCGGTGGATATGTTCAGAATGAGATTTCCTGATGCTTATTTTTATTTCTTTTCGGATGAACCTGATTGGGTTAGTAAAGTCTTGCTTCCTCAACTGTCGCTTGTGGATGAAGGCCAGGTAGTCAATCTAAATGGATCAGATAAAGGATATATGGATTTATTCTTAATAGCACATTGTAAACATCAAATAACAAGTAAAGGTACTTTGGGAAAATATGGGGCATTGTTGGCAGATAATTCTGCAAAAGTAGTTGTGCTTTGTGATGATGAAATAGAATATTGTTGGAAGGAGTTACTTATGAATCCTATTTTTTTATAATGTATTGATGAAAATCAAAGAGATACGCTTTCATGTTTAACTTGTTTTAATCAAAAAACATTGTTTTGTTATTCAGAAAGGCGAAAGAATCTTTTGAGAGCGTACAAGAGTTTGTTGTTCCATGGCTCTTTTTTTCGTAAAAGGGTATGACCTCCATATTCTTCTTTGCTTTTATCTCTAATCATTATGATTTCTTTGAATGGAATAGACCATCCTTCCGGATATAAATAAGCAGGGGATAAAGTGAATGGCGGGTTTTCGAGGAAATATTTGTTGATATGTGATTCGTCATGCCATATTGCCACAATTTTCTTAGAATTGTCTATATCAACCCATGACTTTATAGTTTCGCAAAGTTGTAAGTATCTCTCTGTGTATCCTCCGGAAAAACCGCCAGCATAATAGTGTATTCCTTCTCCTTTGGGAATATATGCTTTTGAGTTGTATCGGCGTTCGTATGTAAATTCTGAATTAGGTGAATTGTAGAAGCCTGGATGTATTGTTCCTACAAGTTGATTCTCTGTTTTGAGGGGAATAATTTCTGGTCCAATATTTTGTTTGAAAAGTAGGTTTGCATTACAAAAAAACAGAAAGTCGGTTTCTTGTAGTAATTGCTGTTTTATTTGGAGAAATATGTGAAAACGTTTTAATGTATTATCAGGCCATCCTAAATTTTTTTGTTTTATTCGGTGGATATGTTTGTTATTGTCTTCATCGTATAGTTTAGGACTATCTGTGAATACATAATACTCAAGAATGAAAGATTGGTTTTGTAGGAAGTAGCGTTCTGCACTTAGGTAAAAGTCTTTCCAAAAAATATCATATTTGCCAGTACAAATATACAATATACCAATTCTCATTCTATTTGTTTTTTGATTTATATTATTGGCAAATATATAAAGATTTATTTTATAATTATTTGTTTGAAGTATTTTTATTTTCATGAATTATTGGTAACGGGGCTCTTTTTTGCAGATTCTATATTAGTCTTGCTCAGGGATATCTTGTAAATAAGTAATTTGTGTATTCTTAAAAAAAACAATTTTATTTGTCTTTTTCTATACTTAGTCGTACCTTTGCGTACCTAATCAAAACTTAGCTATGGGATATTTATATGTTTTTTTTACCATTCTATTTACCGTATACGGTCAGATTATTCTGAAATGGCGAATTTCAGATTTGAATTGGTCTTTAAACACGACTGGAGGAATAGGACAGATGATTGTTTCTTATATGAAATTTTTATTTGATCCATTGATATTCTCGGGATTTGTGAGTGCATTTGTTGCTTCTGTCTTTTGGATGTTAGCGATGACCAAGTTTGAGCTAACTTATGCTTATCCATTTATGTCTCTTTCTCCTGCACTGGTTTTTATTGTTGGGATTTTTGTGCTTGGAGAGACTTTCACAATCGGAAAGCTACTGGGGTTGCTTATAATCATGATTGGTATTATTGTTACTGTGAAATTATAGAATGGATAGACTTATTCGTTTGGTTACTCTTTTTATGTCGAAGAAAGGAGTAACATTTACATATCCTCTGGCGTTGGGAGCTTGGGTGGCTATTTTTCTGTTTATGTCTTGGTCTTTATCAATTCGCTTTGAGACGAATGATGATGTGGTGATGTTAATGATTTCTTCTGGGGCATATTCTGGTACGCCAGATTTTCATTTGGTCTTTATTAATGTAATTTATGGTTTTCTGCTGAAAGGATTATATTTTATTTTGCCTGGATTAGAATGGTATACCATTTTGTTTTGTCTACTCCATATTATAAGTTTTTCTATAATATTATGGGTGTATAGTAAGCGGATTACTACGGCTTTTGGTCAGTTATTGTTGTTGCTACTATTACTTGTATTACAAGCTCGGTTTATTGTAGGATTTCAATTTACAACGACGGCCGCTATAGTTGCCTGTGCTGGATTGTCTTTGTATTTTGAGCGAGGAAAGAAGGTTAAAATTTTAGGACTATTCCTTTTTTTAATTGGTAGCTTGATTCGCTTTGAAGCTGCGATGCTTTGTTTTGGAGTTTATGCTCCAGTGATGATGTTTCCACTGAGTGGACGAATACGGAGTAAACGGCAATTTTTGAATACGGGACTAATTTTATTTGCTATTCTTGTTCTTCCAGTGTTGGCAAGGGGTGTAGATGCTCAAGTATATAAACATAATCCTGAATGGCAGTATTATGTAGATTACAATCGGGTTCGTGGAGCATTGAATGATAATCCTAATTTTGCGAAATTACTAAATGATAGTCCTGCTTGCTCTGTTGCAGACATTAATGATTTACGAAATCTAGGTAATTTTATTGCAGATCCGGCAGTTTTGGATTTACATGTGATTACTCGAGTGAAAGAGTCATTAGATGCCAAACCTCTTTTTGATAAGTTTCAGAACATAAAAACATGGATATGTTTTTATGTGGATACAATTGTTTGCATTTTGTTATTAATATTATTATTAATGCTTGAACGGAGAGTAACTTATCGATGGGGATTACTTTTTTCGGGATTATCATTTTTTATATTACTTTCATGGGTGTCTCTTAATGCAACAGTAAAAGAACGTGTGTTTCTTTCTTCTATTGTTCCATTAATGTTGATAATTACTTTGTTGATTACCTGTTATCAGAAGAAGATTTGGAAAATAATAGTTTCATCTGTGTTTTATTTGTTAACTTTGCACACAATTATTATGCAAACGGCTGATATGTATGCTGTTAAAAAGGAGCAAAGACGAATAGCTGATAAACAGATAAATTTGATCCAGCGTTTTATAGATTGTGATTTTACTCCATTGGGTGCTGGACTTATTTTAGAAGGATTAAATCCGTTTGGTGTTACATCTGTCTTTAAAGTATTAAATGTTAAGATGATTATTAATGGTTGGATGACACAAATTCCTCTTAACTGTGAGGTAGATTCACATCTTGATTTTGTGGAAAAGCCTATCTTGATATTTCTGGCAAAAGTTGATGCTCCTGTACTACACGATATACAATATTGTATAAAAAAGAATTATCAGATAGAAACAACTTTGGAAGTCATAGCTGAAGATGAATTATCTGAAATTATAGTCATTAAAAAGAAAACGATATGAAAATTAGTATAGTATCTCCAATTTATAGAGCTGAGAATATCGTAGAGGAATTGGTTAGACAAATTGTCAAGAATGTGGAGCCTTTAACATCTGATTTCGAGATTGTGTTGGTAAATGATGCCTCACCTGATCGTTCATGGATGAAGATACGAGAAATTTGCCATAAAGATTCGCGAGTAAAAGGTATAAATCTGAGTCGTAACTTTGGGCAACATTATGCGATAACAGCTGGATTAAGTTATGCATCGGGTGAGTGGGTAGTTGTGATGGACTGTGATTTGCAGGATCGTCCGGATGAGATTCCTAATTTATATGTCAAAGCTTTAGAAGGATGGGATTCTGTTTTTGCACAGAGAGTTGAGCGTCAGGATTCTTTCTTCAAACGTATGTCATCAAAATGCTTTTATGGATTATTTAGTTACTTGACTGAGACGAGGCAGGATAGTAGTGTTGCTAATTTCGGAATTTATAATCGGAAGGTGGTGAAAGCCATTTTATCAATGCAAGATAGTGTTCGTTATTTCCCGACAATGGCTCAGTGGGTAGGATATGATAAATGTTATCTTCCAGTCCGTCATTCTGAACGATTGGAGGGAACTTCTAGCTATAATATAAGAAGATTATTCAAATTAGCGTTTGATAATATTATTGCCTTTTCGGATAAGCCTTTAAAATTAGTTGTGAAATTTGGATTTTTCCTATCATTCATGTCTCTGTGTATAGCTTGCTATTTTCTAGTAAGATATATTTTGGGAGATATAAATGTTATTGGGTTTGCGAGTTTGATCGTTTCTATTTGGTTCTTATCAGGAATGATAGTTATGCTTATAGGAATTGTGGGTATATATATAGGGAAGGTTTTTGATAATACCAAGAAACGACCTGTGTTTATAGTTAAAGAAGAATTGAATATATGTCAATCGAACGTTTAAACTGGGATAGTCAATTTTTAGGATTAGAGGTCGGGCGTACAAACCGCGATAAGCTATTAACTGTCTCTAATAATGAAATTGATAAGTATGATTTGTTATATCTTATGGAGAATGAGATTATTGTGGATGATGCTTTTTTATCACATAGAAATAATCTCTTAGTTGACTGTAAGCTTATATATTCAAAACAAAATTTAAATTTAAGTTTATCTACAGACTATAGAATAAAGGACTACAACAAGTACGAGGATACATGCGTTAGACGTGAACAGTTGTATAGTTTGGCATATCTTAGTGGAGAACATTCTAGATATAAATTGGACGCAAACTTTGCTAAAGGTAAATTTGAGGAAATGTATAGGATGTGGGTTGATAATTCTATTTCCGGAGAAATGGCTGACCATCTATTCTATATAGAGGAAGAAGGGAAAATTTGTGCTTTTGTTACTTTGAAGATAATACATGAAGAAGGTGTTATTGGGTTGATTGCGACGGATAAAAATGTTCAAGCTAAAGGCATGGGTAAAACTTTAATGTTGAAATGTGAGGAGACTTTGAGGCTGAAAGGAATAGATCGACTGAATGTTGCAACACAGGCTAGTAATAATATAGCTTGCCTTTTTTATGAGAAATGTGAAATGCGTGTGACAGAGATGACTTTTATTTATCATAGTTGGAAATGCTAAATATAATATATAATGAATGAAGTACCTTTTAATAAACCATACTTAACAGGAAAAGAGGCACATTATATGTACCAGGCAGTGTATGGTGGCAAACTTTCGGGTAATGGGATATTTACCAAGAAATGCCAGGAGTATTTTGAGAAACAGTATGGTTTTAAGAAGTCTCTATTGACGACTTCTTGTACTGATGCTCTGGAAATGTGTGCTATACTGGCTGATATCCAGCCGGGTGATGAGGTGATTGTTCCTTCATATACCTTTGTTTCAACAGCATTGGCTTTTGTTCGTCAAGGAGCAAAGATTGTATTTGCTGACAGTTGTCCTGATAATCCGAATATTGACGCTACACGTATTGAGGAACTGATTACTCCTAAAACAAAGGCGATCGTTCCAGTTCATTATGCAGGAGTGGCTTGTGATATGGATCTTATTATGGATTTGGCACGAAAATACAATCTTTTAGTGATTGAGGACGCTGCTCAGGCGATTGATTCTTATTATAAAGGAAAGCCTTTGGGAAGTATCGGGCATTTGGCAGCTTTCTCATTTCACGAAACTAAAAATATAATTTCTGGGGAAGGCGGAATGTTGGCTATCAATGATGAACGATTTATTCGTCGTGCAGAAATTATTTGGGAGAAAGGTACTAACCGTGCCGAATTCTTCCGTGGGGCGGTAAATAAATACGGTTGGGTTGATATAGGGAGTTCTTTTTTGCCTTCGGAAGTTATTGCTGCGTTTCTGTGGGCGCAGTTAGAAAATTTGGAGAATATCCAATTGCGTAGGAAAGAACTATGGAACCGGTATAATGATGCATTATCAGCAGCAGCTTTGCCAAATATTACTCTGCCAAATATTCCTGATTATGCAACCAACAATGCTCATATGTATTATTTGGTTTGTCAATCGTTGGAACAGCGTACTGAATTAATCAAAAAGCTGAAAGAGAATGGAGTGTTGGCTGTATTTCACTATTTGTCATTGCACACTAGTGAATATTATCATGATAAACATGACGGAAGGGTATTGACTAATACAGATCATTTTGCAGACTGTTTAGTACGTTTGCCTATGTTCTATGAGTTGACAGATGCAGAAGTAGATGAGATAGTTCGCATTATTGGTAGCTAATGTAAAAAACTTATAATAATGAAGAAGAAACTAGGTTTATTATTCTTGACGGCATTTGTTGTTAGAGTCATCTTTTGTTTATCTTATAACATTAATGAATTATATCCAGATGCTGCAGGGTATCATATGTATGCAGTGAACCTAATCAATAATGGTTATTTTTCACCTTTGGAATCTCCCACGGAGGATGTGTTTTTTAGGGAACCTGCAACTGTTTATATCTTGAAAGTTGCGTATCAAGTTGCTTCCTTTTTTGGTGTGGATGTACTCCCAATTTCTGATTATTCTATTGAAAAATATGCAGTATTGGAATATCATCCAGAATTTTATTGGGGAAGGTTGGCTTTTGCTTTTATAGACTCTATTTCTATTTGTTTCTTCTTCTTGACTTTATTATATTTTACTACGGAGAAAAGGGCGACAATTGTTACGGTCATATATTTGCTATTCCTTCCCTGTTTTTTCTATTTACAAACCTTGTTAAGGGATTCTTTTCAAGTGAGTTTACTGTTGATTCTTAATTACTTTTTTGTTCGATATTTGTTTAAGGGGAGTCGAATATCTTTGTTCTTAGTCGGATTATTACTTGGGATCGCAATTCTGACATTGAAAGCATTGGCGGTTATGGGATTGGGAATTGTTATATATATATTTATTATTCATAGACGCTCTTTAAAAAGGTTCTTTGTAGATGCTGCTTTGGTAACTATTGTTTCTTGCTTAACGATAACTCCTTGGATGATGAAAGTTTATAGGTCATATCCTGATATTAGAATTGTTAAGGCACTTGGTACTTCTTTTACGTTTGATATGGGTGAGTTTTGTACGGCAATGAGAGTATATCGTTTTTCTGGTCAAATACCGGTTAATGATGCTGAGCAAATTTTGGTGAAGACTTGGGCAATGGATAGCAAAAAGCAATTTGCACTCTCATTGGATGGGACATTTAAGCATCAAGCGGATTCGGTTTATGCACTTATGGGTGATAAACAGGAGTACTATAAGCAGAAGTTTCATTTATATTCTTATCGTAGAGCTGTAGAAAATTCTTTTTATCCAACTGGTTGGGGATTGCTGTATAATTTTATGTTTAAGTTAAATGAATCTGTGATATCGATATTTCTTTTAATGGGTGCATTGGGTTTCTTAGGCTTTATCTTATTCTTCAGGAAATATTGGAAAGGGTTGATGGTTTACTCTTCTTTACTAGTCACAATGCTTTTTTTGCCATCATTTGGAGATGAAGGTAGAAGGCTACTGGTATTTTATTCTGTCTGGATTCCTTTTTCTTTGTTGCTAATTAGTAAGATATATCTTTATGTGAAAGGTAGATGGTGCTTTGAGTTGAGGGGGAAATAATAGAAACTTATAGTTGGAGGGGATTTTAGGTAAGCGTCTTTTAGTCTGGTTATTTGAAAAAAAAGAGCAACAGTCTTGTTTATATCTGCTAAAGAACTATATCGATAAAAAGTTATTCAAGCTTGGGGGCTTATTAGTTCTCCGTTGACAGTTCTCTTTTATATGTTCTTGTGGACTAAGATATTGAATGTATAATTCTGATGCGTGTCCTCTTGATATCTAATTATTAGGATAAACATATCCAACTATAGGAGGTTCTATTCGAATCCATCCTCCATGATTATAGCAAGAATGTACCCATCATAGTTCCAAAATTTCCAATCTGGATAGCGAGTTGTTATTCCGTCATCAGTAGTAACTAGATGCTTCCATCCTTCTCGACAATCGTAAGCATATAAAAGTTTTAATTTAAGCTCTTTAAGTCGAGAGTTGCTTATGTACTTGAATACTGCTTGCTTTATCTCCTCCTTTTTCTAAATCATATTTAAGACTTGTGCCATTTCCACCATAAAATTGAACAAAAAGTTCTTTGTTTTGATTGTCCTTAACTAAGGATTCATCTGTTTGAACAGTTCTTGATATATTTAAAGAGAAACCAATTCCAAACAATGCTGCCTTAAGTCCGGAGGCTACAGTGGTCTTTTTATGAGTTGCATCTTTTGTATGTGTAATGACAGACCTATACATCAATTTGTACCGAGGGTATGCTGGAAAACTGGCATGCCCTTTTTATTGCGGAATGGGCAGTAAAGATGTTATTTAAATCGTGTGTATTAAACAATAAAGATTTTTATTGTTTTGTTCTTTCTTTATACCTTAGTGTCTACCTTGATATTTACATTATTATGACTTTCTTAGTATGTAATCTGAACCCCTTAGTGCAATAATATTATCAACTTTAGAATGTTATCATGTGTCTTATACTCTGTTCGGATAGTTTTTTCGACTGGGCTGTATTGATAGAGAATAATATCGAAATGTTATGTATCTTGGCTGCCGGAATGAAATCATGATGGAATCTGTACCTATTCCGAATAATTCTATGTATATTTGTACGATGTGAATTAAATACAGTGAAAGATGAGTGGCAAGATTTACCCTATCGGTATACAGAACTTTGAAAAAATTCGTAAAGGTGGCTATTTTTATATTGATAAAACAGCATTGATTTATCAATTGGTGAAAACCGGAAGTTACTATTTTCTGAGTCGTCCGCGCCGTTTTGGCAAAAGTCTGCTCATTTCTACGCTTGAAGCCTACTTTCAAGGAAAGCGGGAGCTCTTTGAAGGGTTGGCTATGGAGAAGCTGGAAAAAGATTGGATAACGTATCCTGTATTACATCTTGATCTTAATACGGAAAAATATGATACTCCGGAAAGTTTGGAGAACAAACTCAACGGGGCATTGGTGGAATGGGAGAAGATGTATGGCGCAGAGCCCTCGGAGAGATCCTTAGCGATGCGTTTTGAGGGGATTATTAAACGTGCCTGTCGACAGGAAGGACAGCGTGTGGCTATTCTTGTGGATGAGTATGATAAGCCGATGTTGCAGGCCATTGGTAATGATGCCTTGCAAAAGAGTTTTCGCAATACATTGAAAGCTTTCTATGGCGCATTGAAAAGTCAGGATGGCTGTATTAAGTTTGCTATGTTGACGGGAGTTACCAAGTTCGGTAAAATTAGTGTGTTCAGTGACCTGAATAATCTGGATGACATTTCAATGTGGAATAAGTATGTAGATATTTGTGGCGTCAGTGAACAGGAACTATACGATAATCTGGATGTTGAGCTTCATGAGTTTGCCAACATACAAGGGGTGACGTATGAGGAGATATGTGCCCGGTTGAAAGAGATGTATGATGGTTATCATTTTACGCATAATTCTAAGGGAATGTACAATCCTTTCAGTCTGCTTCATGCTTTTAATCGGAATGAGTTTGGGAGTTATTGGTTTGAAACGGGTACTCCTACTTATTTGGTGGAGTTGCTGAAGAAATACCATTACGACCTTCATCGGATGGCTCATGAAGAAACCGATACCCAAGTGCTGAACAGCATTGACTCTGAATCTACCAATCCTATTCCGGTAATCTATCAGAGCGGGTACCTTACCATTAAAGGGTATGATGAAGAATTTGGAATTTACCGTTTAGGTTTTCCTAATCGTGAAGTGGAGGAAGGATTTATCCGTTTTCTGCTTCCTTATTATGCGAACGTGGATAAAGTGGAATCTCCCTTTGAAATTCAGAAATTCGTTCGTGAGGTACGTGCCGGTGATTACGAATCTTTTTTCCGTCGCCTGCAAAGTTTCTTTTCCGATATTCCATACGAGCTTGCTCGCGAATTGGAGTTACATTATCAGAATGTACTTTATATTGTATGTAAACTGGTAGGTTTTTATGTAAAAGCGGAATATCATACGAGTGAAGGCCGTGTGGATATGGTATTGCAGACTGACAAGTTCATTTACATTATGGAATTTAAACTGAATGGTACAGCGGAAGAAGCTCTGCAACAGATAAATGACAAACACTATGCCCGACCATTTGAAACGGATTCACGAAAACTTTTTAAGATTGGTGTGAATTTCAGTGCTCAAACAAGAAATATAGAGAAGTGGTTGGTCGAAAATTGAACTGCCCCTGCGCCGGAAATGAAATATTCATTTCTCATATTCTCATAGATTTGATTTAAATAGCAGATAATTAATAAAGTAAGCTATGAGAAATACTTTTAGAATTGGTATTTCTCATAGTTTTATTCGCAAATAGACCTTGATTTGGCTTATTTCTCATACCTGTTGAACTCATTTCTCATAATGTCCCGGTGTTGGTATATAAATAGGCTGTGTGGGCTTACCTATATTCTGTAAGTAGCCTTGTGCTTTAAGGCGACGGATTTGCCTACTGGCCATACTTTGAGTGAAACAGCAGAGCGACTGCATATTGGAACGGGTCAATACGGGGTGAGTTGCAAAATATCCAGTGAGTTTCTTGTCGATCTCTTCTTCAGAAAGAGAAGCGGAATGTGGCTTGTATTTTGAACGTCGTAGATGAGTGCTCATGCACAAACCTTTTAAATCTCTATCAGCTTGGAAGTTAATGGACTTAAGTTTTACTTTGTCTGCACGGGTGGTAAGTGAGTGCACGGGTTCGGTGGCCTGTAGTGTAACCTGAAAATAACCGATTCCGTCCAGGTGTACTCGTTCTCCCTCGCACAGATGGTTGCCCATGCATCTGCTCAATTCCATTAACATGGCTTCTACTTCTGCTTTCCCGAAAGTGGTTGCCATGTGGATTTCTCTTGCCAGCTTTTGAGTGGTCACATGTTGAAAATTAACCACCCGTGGGTGGTAACTAGGTTCTTCCCCTTCTTTTTCCGGTTGGGGATTCTTATAAAACTCGAACTGTATTGCCATCTTTGTTTTAATTTAATGGTTGTTTATATGTTATGTACTGATGCTCTTAGTGTATCTCGCTTTTATTCTTTTATTATTCAACCGCCATCCTGATTGTTCCACTAGAGTGAACGGCTCTTTTCACTCTAGTAGACAGAACTTTTTACTGTAGTGAACAGGCCTGTGCACTCTAGTGGAACGATTGGGATGCTCTTTCAAAGATACGACATTATTAGGTGAAAAACAAGTAATTAACTAGTTGTTTGCATGAAAGAAATAGCTAGATGTTTGGTAAGATAAGCTTGGCGGATAAACAGGAGAACAGTTGTGTCTGACTATGAGAAATACCCTGAAAGAGTATGAGAAATAGCGGTTTTTTGAAGAAAATCGATGAGGATTGTATGAGAAATACCTATTTTAAAAACGTTTCTCATAATGTACTTCTTTGATTATATGTGCTTTATCTGAAATCTATGAGAATATGAGAAATAGAATTGAAAAATCTTTTCTAGTAGAAAGATGAAATAAGTATTCTCTGAAAAGTTGTTTGTGTGGAATATTTACAGTATATTTGTATCGTAATAATCGCCCTACAAAACACATGCAGGACAAATAAATGAAGTAATGAGAATAACACTGGTAAGAGACGATGGCAAGGTGAACACTATGCGTACGTTAAGAATCGAACAGCTCGTAGAGCAAATGAAAGTGGAAACCAAAATGCAGCCCGTCTCAAAAATGAGAGAAGTCCTGCCTTTTATGCTTCCGGGTGATAAAAATGATTATGTACAGAAAGTACCGAAGTTAATACCCGCCGCAGCCTTTTTTCGCAAAGGCGGCATAACGGCGATGAGTGAATATAACGGAATTGTGATGATTCAGGTCAACAACTTGTCCGGACACATGGAGGCGGATGAAGTGAAAGAGCGGGTAAAGGAGCTTCCGCAGACTTACTTAGCTTTCACCGGATCTTCCGGAAAGTCTGTGAAAGTATGGGTACGTTTTACTTATCCCAATGATCTTCTGCCGACAACTAGTGAGGAAGCGGAGCTTTTTCATGCGCATGCCTATCGGTTGGCAGTGAAGTTTTATCAGCCACAACTTCCTTATGATATTGAACTGAAAGTACCTTCATTGGAGCAATATTGTCGTTTAACTTTTGACCCGGACCTGTATTTTAATCCCGAAGCAATGCCTATTTATATGAAGCAGCCTGCGGCTATGCCGGGTGAGGTGACTTATCGCGAACGGGTACAAACGGAAACGTCACCATTGCAACGGCTTGCGCCGGGATATGAAAAATGCAATGCGCTTTCTGTCCTTTTCGAAGCTGCTTTTGCACGTGCGCTGGATGAAGAGGCTGATTATCATCCGGAAGGAGACAAACAATCGCTGTTGATTAATCTTGCTGGACATTGTTTTCGTGCCGGTATTCCTGAGGAAGATACAGTACGGTGGTCTCGTGCCCATTATCGCTTGCCGAAGGATGATACATTGGTTCGGGAGACTGTGCGGAATGTATACCGGTCTTCAGAGGGATTTGCGAGTAAGAGCAGTCTGTTGCCGGAACAATTATTTGTCATGCAGATGGATGAGTTTATGAAACGACGTTATGATTTCCGTTTCAACCAACTGACATCACAAGTGGAATGTCGTGAACGAAATAGCTTTAATTTTTATTTTCGTCCGGTGGATAAGCGGTTGATGGCAAGTATTGCAATGAATGCACATTATGAAGGGCTTAAACTTTGGGATAAAGATGTGGTACGTTATCTGAATTCGGATCATGTGCCGGTTTATCAGCCTATTGAGGACTTTCTTTATGACCTTCCCCATTGGGATGGTAAAGATCACATCGGCGATCTTGCCAAGCGAGTTCCTTGTGATCATCCTCATTGGGGGCAATTGTTTCGGCGCTGGTTTCTCAGTATGATAGCACATTGGCGTGGAATGGGAAAGAATCATGCAAACAGTACTTCTCCTATATTAATCGGTCCACAGGCTTATCGTAAGTCTACATTTTGCCGGTTAATTTTGCCTCCATGCTTGCAGGCTTATTATACGGATAGTATTGATTTTAGCAGGAAGCGGGATGCCGAGCTATATTTGAATCGTTTTTTACTGATTAATATGGATGAGTTCGATCAGATTGGCATTAATCAGCAGTCTTTCCTCAAGCATATTCTACAGAAGCCTGTTGTCAACACACGGCGACCGAATGCTTCGGCAGTGGAGGAACTCCGTCGGTATGCTTCTTTTATAGGAACGAGTAATCATAAAGATTTGCTGACGGATACTTCCGGCAGTCGTCGTTTTATCGGTGTGGAGGTGACTGGAGTGATTGACGTGGTCCGTCCTATTGACTATGAGCAATTGTATGCGCAGGCAATGGCACTGCTGCGCAGTAATGAGCGCTACTGGTTTGATGAGAAAGAAGAGGCTATAATGACGGAAGCTAACCGGGAATTTGAACAGTCGCCAGTAATTGAACAATTGTTTCAGGTGTATTATCGGGCGGCAGAGGAGGAAGAAGAAGGAGAATGGCTGCTTGCTGCGGATATATTGCAGCGGATACAAAAGGCAAGTAAAATGAAGTTTTCTTCCGGACAAGTTAATTATTTCGGGCGTATCTTGCAGAGATTGGGTGTAAAGTCGTTCAGGAAAACACGCGGGGTTTATTATCATGTGGTGCCTGTTGGGTAAGGGTGATGATGAAATAATGCACGAGATGTGCATTTTATTATTTTATAATAATTATCTTTGCGTAATAACGTGAGATATACGAAGACTATGATAAGAAATCCTTTTATAACAAGTGGATATGTGTCTGCTGATTATTTTTGTGACCGTCAGCAAGAAAGCGAACAGTTGGTACGCGAAGTGATGAATGGGAATAACCTGGCTCTTGTCTCTACCCGACGAATGGGAAAGACGGGCCTGATCCGTCATTGCTTTCAGTTTCCTGAAATTAAGCATGGCTATTACACCTTCTTTATTGATATATATGACAGCCGGTCATTGCGCGATTTGGTATTTGCGCTTAGCAAAGAGATTTTGGAAGTACTGAAACCTGTGGGGAAGAAAGCTTTGCATGGTTTTTGGGAATGTGTGAAATCTTTGCAAGCCAGTATCTCTTTTGATGTGAATGGTATGCCTTCTTTGAATTTGGGATTAGGAGATATACAAGCTCCGGCTACTACGCTCGATGAAATCTTCCGGTATTTAGAGCAAGCGGATAAGCCTTGTTTGATTGCCATTGATGAATTTCAGCAGATTACCGGGTATGCAGAGAAAAATGTAGAGGCTACTCTCCGGACTTATGTGCAGCATTGTAATAATGCGCGTTTCATTTTTGCCGGGAGCCAGCGACATGTGATGGGGAATATGTTTCTGACGCCTTCCAGACCTTTTTATCAAAGTGTGTCAATGATGCATTTGGAAAGTATTCCTTTAGAAGAATACGTTCGTTTTGCATGTATGCATTTCAAACGTGCAGGCAAAGAAATGGAAGAAAGTGCTGTTACCACAGTTTATCAACAGTTTGAAGGAGTCACATGGTATATACAAAAAGTATTGAATACACTTTATGATATGACCCCGGAGCACGGAGTCTGTAAAGTGGAAATGGTGTCAGAGGCCATTCGGCAGATTATTGATTCATTCAGATATACTTATTCGGAAATCCTTTTTCGTTTGCCGGAAAAGCAAAAGGAGTTACTGATTGCTATCACTAAAGAGGGAAAAGCGAAAGCTATCACTTCCGGTGCTTTCATAAAGAAATACAGACTGGCTTCAGCCAGTTCTGTGCAGTCAGCATTGAAAGGATTATTAGAAAAGGATTTTGTGACCCAAGAAAAGGGAGTGTATCAAATATATGATCGTTTCTTGGGTATTTGGTTGAAAGAGAATTATTGAGTCATTTTTTGTTTGTTGAAATGTGCTTTTCAATAAATCGCGTTAATAATTAGCTGAAACTACTGCCTGTTAATCAGTTTTATTGTATCTTTGCGGTCTTAACTTTTTTAATGGTAAATAATGAAGGAATTTCTACAACTAATGCGACGTTTCGTGTCGCCTTATAAGAAGTATATCGGCTGGGCTGTTTTGCTGAATATTTTGTCTGCTGTATTCAACGTATTTTCGTTCACTTTCTTGATTCCTATTCTGAGTATTCTGTTTAAAACAGAAGGAGCGGATAAAGTATACCATTTTATGGAATGGGGTAGTGGAGATTTAGCGGATGTTGCCAAGAATAACTTCTATTATTACATATCTCAGATGATCGTGGATAATGGTCCCACTATGGCTCTTATATTCTTGGGACTGTTCCTGATGGTAATGACATTGTTTAAAACCGGTTGTTACTTTGCTTCTTCAGCCGTGATGATTCCATTGCGTACAGGAGTGGTACGTGATATTCGTATTATGGTGTATGCTAAGGTTATGCGTCTGCCGATGTCTTTCTTTTCGGAAGAAAGAAAGGGAGATATTATAGCTCGTATGAGTGGTGATGTGGGAGAAGTGGAAAATTCCATCACTAGTTCATTGGATATGTTGATGAAAAGTCCAATTCTGATTATTATATATTTTGTGACATTGGTTACGGTTAGTTGGCAGTTGACACTCTTTACTATCGTTGTGTTGCCGGGAATGGGCTGGTTGATGGGAGTGGTCGGAAGAAAACTGAAGCGTCAGTCATTGGAGGCGCAGTCGAAATGGAGTGATACAATGTCGCAATTGGAAGAAACACTAGGAGGCTTGCGTATTATCAAAGCTTTTATTGCAGAGGATAAAATGATTAACCGCTTCACCAAATGTAGCAACGAGCTCCGGGATGCGACAAACAAGGTTGCCATACGTCAGGCTATGGCTCATCCGATGAGTGAGTTTTTAGGAACAATCCTGATTGTTGCTGTATTGTGGTTTGGAGGTACATTGATTTTGGGACAGAATGCAAGCATCGATGCTCCTACATTCATCTTCTATATGGTTATCTTATATAGTGTAATCAATCCGTTGAAAGACTTTGCTAAAGCAGGATACAACATTCCGAAAGGTCTGGCTTCCATGGAACGTGTTGATAAAATCCTGAAGGCAGAGAATAAGATTAAGGAAATTCCGAATCCGAAACCGTTGAAGGGCTTGAATGATAAAATAGAATTTAAAGATATCTCTTTCAGCTACGATGGTAAGAGAGATGTGTTGAAACATGTAAATCTGACAGTTCCTAAAGGGCAGACGATTGCATTAGTAGGACAATCCGGCTCCGGGAAATCTACATTAGTCGATTTGTTGCCACGTTACCATGATGTGCAGGAAGGCGATATCACTATTGACGGAACGAGTATCCGTGACGTGCGTATTGCTGATTTGCGTAGTCTGATTGGTAATGTAAACCAGGAAGCTATTTTGTTTAATGATACATTCTTCAATAACATTGCTTTTGGTGTGGAGAATGCGACAATGGAACAAGTGGTAGAGGCAGCAAAGATTGCCAATGCACATGACTTCATTATGGAGAAACCGGAAGGATATAATATGAATATCGGCGACCGTGGTGGAAAACTGTCCGGTGGTCAGCGCCAGCGTATCAGTATTGCCCGTGCCATCCTGAAGAACCCTCCGATTCTGATTCTCGATGAGGCTACTTCTGCTTTGGATACCGAATCAGAACGTCTTGTGCAGGAAGCGTTGGAGCGTTTGATGAAAACACGTACGACGATTGCTATTGCCCACCGTCTTTCTACGATTAAAAATGCAGACGAAATCTGCGTATTGTATGAAGGAGAAATTGTGGAACGTGGTAGGCATGAGGAACTTATAGAATTAAACGGTTATTACAAACGCCTGCATGATATGCAACAATTGTAATGCAGCATTTGTAATTTTTTGATAGTGCAATGATATTATTAAGTTTTGATACAGAAGAATTTGATGTACCTCGTGAACATGGCGTAGACTTTTCGCTGGATGAAGCGATGAAAGTATCAGTCTATGGTACGACTAGAATACTGGACTGCCTGAAAAAGAATGGGGTGAAAGCCACCTTCTTCTGTACAAGCAATTTTGCAGAAAATGCGCCGGAGGTGATGCGGCGCATTATGGACGAAGGACATGAAGTTGCTGCGCATGGATGTGACCATTGGCAGCCGCAGGCTTCAGATGTCAGTCGTTCAAAAGAAATCCTGGAACGTCTTACCGGCAGAACGATAGAAGGCTATCGCCAGCCACGTATGTTTCCCGTATCAGATACGGAACTTGAACGAATGGGGTATGTGTACAACTCCTCATTGAATCCCGCATTTATCCCCGGAAGATATATGCATTTATCAGAGCCGCGTACCTGCTTTATGACAGGCAAACTGCTTCAGATCCCGGCTTCTGTAACTCCATGGATTCGTTTCCCGCTATTTTGGTTGTCTTGTCATAATCTGCCGATGTGGCTTTATCAAAGCCTGATAAACCGGGTATTGAAGCATGACGGATATTTTGTGACTTATTTCCACCCGTGGGAATTCTACCCATTGGGTGAACATCCTGAATTTAAGATGCCTTTTATCATCCGCAATCATTCCGGTAAAGGAATGGAGGAACGTCTGGATATGCTTATCCGCAACCTGAAAGAAAAAGGCTATCCTTTTATGACTTACTCGGAGTTTGCGCAGATAAAACTGGCTGAACTAAATAAACCGGACAAAAAATGATTAAATTGGCTATTGTATCCCCCTGCTATAATGAGGAGGAAGTGTTGGAAGATTCGGCCGCCCGTTTGACAGCCTTGTTTGATGAGCTGGTGGCGAAAGAAAAGATCAGTGCCGACAGCTTTGTGCTCTTTGTGAATGATGGCAGTAAAGATCGTACATGGAGCATTATTAAGAAACTGCACGGGACGAATCCTTATATAAAAGGAATGAATCTGGCAAGGAACGTGGGACATCAGTATGCCATCATGGCCGGTATGATGACCGCTAAAGACTGGAGTGATGCCGTTATTACCATTGATGCCGATTTGCAGGATGATCTGAATGCGATTGAGGAGATGATAGATGCCTATACGGAAGGATATGATGTAGTATACGGGGTGAAAGTATCCCGTCAGGCAGACCCGATGTTGAAACGTCTTTCCGCAACGGCTTTTTATAAATTACAGCACCGGATGGGAGTAGAGACTATCTACAATCATGCGGATTTTCGTTTTTTGAGTCGGAGAGTACTGGAACAGTTATCTCATTATCAAGAACGTAATGTCTATTTGCGTGGTATTATTCCATTGTTGGGTTTCCCTTCTACTACGGTAGATGATGTGATCCGGGAACGGACAGCCGGAACCTCCAAATATACAGTAAGAAAGATGTTCAGCCTGGCTTTAGACGGAATAACCTCTTTCTCGGTAAAGCCTATTTACGGTATTGTTTATCTGGGAGGTATCTTTGTCTTCATCAGTATTCTGATAGGAATCTATGTGCTTTACGCATTGATTTCGGGCACTGCGGAACACGGCTGGGCCTCTTTGATGTTATCTATCTGGTTTGTTGGCGGAGTTGTTCTATTGTCTATAGGAGCTGTCGGACTGTATATTGGTAAAATCTATAAAGAAGTAAAACGTCGCCCGCTCTATAACGTGGAAGAAGTGTTGTACGATGATCAGAATAAGTAAGGCTATACTCGACAAGCATCCGGACTGGCGGGATAAGTTCTGGCAATTCGTCCGTTTTGGAGTCGTCGGCACAATATCTTCGGCCATTCATTATGGCGTATATTGCCTGGTCTTGTTGGTTGCGAATGCCAACATCTCCTTTACGGCAGGTTATGCAGTGGGATTTGTCTGTAACTACTTTCTGACTACTTTCTTCACTTTTCGTTCCAAGCCATCCTCTCATAATGCGATCGGCTTTAGTTTTAGCCATCTGATTAATTACTTGCTTGAAATCGGTTTGCTGAACCTCTTCCTTTGGATAGGGGCGGGTGAACTGCTGGCACCGATATTGGTAATGATCATTGTGGTACCGATCAATTTCCTGATTCTTCATTTCGTCTACATCTACAAAGGGAGAAAATAATTTTATTAGATCTCTTTTATTTAATTCATAAAAAGAAAAGGCTATTATGAAACGTTTTCTAAATCTTGTAGTATATATACTTACGATACATGTTTCGGCTTTGCTGATCACAGGACTGTTTCGCCTGGTACTTTTTATCTCATCCTATCATCAATTGACTTCTGAAGCCTTGTCGGATAAGAGCCTGTCGGTGCTTGCTTTTGTACATGGTGTCTGGTTTGATAATGTGATAGGTTGCTACATACTTCTGTTGCCGCTGGCAGTTGCGGTGGTATGTGGAGTATGCAACTATTATGGGAAAGCGTTGTTCCGTTTCTTTACGATCTTTTTCAGTGTCTTTTATGGATTGGTTTATTTAATCAGTGCGTCGGACATTCCTTATTTTGCCTATTTCTTTAAACATATCAACTCTTCCATATTCGAATGGTTCGGTTATGCGGGGACTACTGCCGGAATGATACTGGGTGAAAGTGCCTATTACCTGTCCATCGGATTATTCCTGCTCTTTTTGGTCGGGTTTACAGTATGGCTTGTCTGTCTGGCGCATTATTTCCACCGTCGCAGCCTTACCATTTCCGCTCCGTTTCCTTATTGGAAGAGAGGAGTTGCGGCTTTGGTTGGAGCTTGTCTGATCGGCCTCTGCATCTTTGGAATTCGGGGGCGTACAGGTTATAATCCGATCAAAGTGAGTGCGGCATATTTCTGTCAGGATGCTTTTCTGAATCAGTTGGGAGTAAGTCCCACTTTTAATCTGCTGACGAGTGTGATGGATGATATGCGTCCTGAAAATAAGTACTTGCATCTGATGGATGAGCAGGAAGCCATAGCTAAGGCGCAAGCCCTGCTCAACCGTCCGGGAGAGGCAGCCGTATCACCATTGGCTGTGTACAGGCATGCTTCAAAACCAGATAGCGTGCAGCAAGGTCGGCCCAATGTTGTACTGATTATGATGGAATCTATGTCCAGTAAACTGATGAAGCATTTCGGGCAATCAGAGACGCTGACTCCTTTCCTGGATAGTCTGTATACCCGTTCTATTAGCTTCCGTAATTTCTATTCGGCAGGAATCCATACGAATCATGGTTTGTATGCCACCTTATATTCTTTCCCGGCGATGATGAAACGGAACCTTATGAAAGGTTCTGTCATTCCCCGCTATTCGGGACTGCCTACTGTTCTGAAAGAAAATGGTTATTATAACCTTTTCTTTATGACGCACGAAGGGCAGTATGACAATATGAACGCATTCTTCCGGACAAACGGCTATGACGAAGTGTTCTCACAAGAAGATTATCCGGCTGATAAGGTTGTGAATAGCTTTGGAGTGCAGGATGATTTCCTGTATGACTATGCAGTTCCCGTATTGAATCGGCGGGCTGCCACCGGAGAGCCTTTCTTTGCTACTTTGTTGTCCATCAGCAATCATCCGCCGTATGTGATACCTCCTTTCTTCCATCCGAAAACGAGTGAACCCGAGACGCAGATTGTTGAGTACGCGGATTGGGCTTTGCGTAAGTTTTTTGAAGAGGCACGTAAACAGCCTTGGTTTGATAATACGATATTTGTGTTGGAAGGAGATCATGGCAAACTGGTGGGAGACGCCGAATGTGAGTTGCCGGAATCTTATAACCATATCCCGCTGATGATTTACTCCAGTCGTATTCATCCGGAAGAGAAAAACACTTTTGGAGGTCAGGTAGATATACAGCCCACGATATTGGGGCTGCTGAATATTGATTATCTGCAGAATAATTTTGGAGTGGATTTGTTGAAGGAAAAACGTCCCTGTATGTTTTATACTGCCGACAATATGATTGTGGGACGCAATGATACGTTATTGTATCTTTATAATTACGAGACGCAGCAGGAATTCACTTATCATATAGACAATGGCAAATTGAAAGCCGTCCCGATGGACGATCACTTTCTGCCTTTAAAAGAATATAGTTTTTCCATGCTCCAATCGGCAGAGTTCCTTGTGAAGCATGGAAAAACGGTAAATTCGCTCCCTTTTACTCAACAATAGGGGTCGTTTCGGTATTTTCAGGCTGTTCGTTTTTAACGAACTTGTATACTTTGGCTATTTGCCGGAGCACTCGTTTGGGAGATTCGTAAACCTGTTCAAACTGATACCCCTCCTTCTCAAATTCAGGAAGATATTTTTCTGCGTCATTGGTACCGATCAGCAAGAAGCCTTTGGCAGGACGTTTCTGATAGAAGTTGTCGAGACGGTTATGCAGATAGAAATTAATCTCGAAGTAATGCACAGGGTCACCTGCCGCATGCAGACTTTCTTCAATGAATTCGTAAATAGTTCCTTCGCTTTCCGGCGCAATCTTTTCGATCTCTGCAGCGACGAATTTGACGGATTTCGAATTTAATGCTGCCGGCTGATAAGCACCGTCCAACGCAAGGTATAATCCCATGGTAAGCACGACGAGAGCATACAAGAAGCGGTTGCTCAATGTGTGTTTCCGTTGATAGAACCACCAGTAGATACCGAGGACGGTAGGAACGGCAACCAGAAACAAGGCTCCTGCGCCGCTGATATTCTGTATGGCGCGCATGAAATTAATGTTGTCCTGTGCGTGACGCCCGTGGAAAATTGTTTCCGGGATGAGTCCGCATTTTAACACAATGAAGCAAGTGAACAGCAACAGACTGATTACCGCAAGAATACTTCCATATACTTTAATGACTTTGGATTGCTTCTTGACCAGATAAAATAAATATTTGGCAAGGAAATAAGCGATGAAAGGATAGATAGGCATCAGATAGACACTGCGTTTGCTCTGCGGGATGCAGTAGAAAACGAAGATTACGACGATGCTGGTGAAAGAGAATAAATCCACCGGATCCATATTCTTTATCCATGCAGTGAAACGTTTCCACCAGGCGGCCGGCCGGATGCTGAACTTATGGTAAGTCAGGCTGAACAGGGAAAGTACGGCCAACAGTGTCCAGGGGACGTATCCGGCAAATAAGGTCACAAAATTATAGTGCCAGGGGTTCACGCATGAATTATAACTCATGGTATTGGTCATGCGGCCGAGGTTTTCCTCCATCACTAATGCGAGGAATTCTTCTCCGCCTTGTTGGTAGGCGGCTACGTACCAACAGAAGGGCAGAATGAGAGAAAGGATAGCCCAGGCGGAAAGTAGCAGGAATGCCTTGAAGAAGTTGACACCCCGGAGTAACAAGAATATGCCTACAACTAAACATGGAATGATAGTGCCTACCGGTCCTTTAGTCAGTGTTCCGCAGCTCATCAGGAGAATGGCCAGCCAGGGAATGCCTTTGAGCCCTTTCTCATACCATTTGTAGAGACAATAAAGAGCACCGACAGTGAGCGCTGTCAGCACCATGTCCACCCGGCAGTTTGCTCCGGCCCGGTGTAACTCGAAATTAGTCAGAGTGATAAAGGCAGCCAGCAACGACAGTTGCACTCCTTTTCTTTTGGCAAAGAACAGAAAACCGCAGAGAGTCATGGCGATCAAGGCGATGGCGGATGGCAGGCGGGAAGTCATTTCTGTGACTTGCCCTCCGTTCACTACTGCTGATACAGCAGCGATGCTCCAATGAAAGAAAGGTGGTTTATAAGCCATTTCTCCTCCGTTGTTTCTGGGTAAGATCCAGTTTCCGCTATCCAGCATGGAGTAGGAAACAATGGATTCGCGAGGCTCACCTTTCGTGTGGTACTCCGACAAGCCGAGGAAAGGCAAGATAGTAACTACGCAAATGACTAATAACAGCCAGAAAGCTTTACTTGAAGTCAATGTTTTCATCTTTTCATCTATTGAAATTTATATTCTTTTATTTTCTGCCGAAGTCGGCCGGAATTTCTCCCCATTCTTTCGTTTCCCATTTCAGGATATGAGTGGTATACGTGTTTCCCCGCAACCATTTTTCTGCCCGTTCAATCAATAAAAACAGTTCTTCCGTTTCCGGAGTGCGGGGAAGTTTGGTTTTGCACTTCTTCTGTCGTACCCAGCTGATCGCATTGGCGCTATCACTGTAAATAGGCATGTCGAAACCTTTGTTTTTCAACAACGCCAACCCGTGTACGATGGCTAGAAACTCACCGATATTATTCGTGCCTTTCATCGGGCCGAAATGAAAAATTTCCTGCCGGCTGGCAATGTGTACTCCACGATACTCCATCGGTCCCGGATTACCGCTACAGGCTGCGTCGACTGCCAGGCTGTTGTCGATCACGCAAGAGGGTAAAGTATCTGACGAAGGTTTGGAACCTCCTGCTTTAGACTTTGCATTTTTGCCGATATAAGCATAGGGGGACATTGTCAACGCGCGTTCCGCTTCTTCGCGCGTATCGAATGATTTGTATTTGGCAGCTTCGTATCCTTTGATTTGAAGCTGGCAGTCCGTCCAGGAAGTGTAAATCCCGGGTGTGACTCCCTCCCATACGACATAAAATTTCTGTTTAGCCATTTTTCTGACAATAAATTTAGATAGTCAATGAATTGACGCTGCGAAGGTACAAATATATTCTCTAACTGAACAAGTTAGGGAGGATACTTGTTATAAAAAAAAGAGAGTTTTAAGAATATAAAATAAGAAAGGAACTATCATGGAAAGATCTTTTAGTGAGGCTTTGAAACAACGTCGGACTTACTATTCAATTACTAATCAGTCACCTATATCCGATCAGGAGATCGAATGTATCGTTAATATGACCGTGCGCCACGTACCGTCAGCATTCAATTCGCAGACTACACGTGTGGTGCTCCTGTTGGGAGAATCTCATAAGAAATTGTGGCAGATTGTGAAAGATGCATTGAAGAAGATTGTACCGGCTGAAGCTTTTATAAAGACAGAAGAGAAGATAGATCATTCCTTTGCCTGTGGCTACGGAACTGTACTGTTCTTTGAGGATCAAAAGGTAGTGAAAGGACTTCAGGAGGCTTTCCCGCCTTATCAGGAAAATTTCCCGGGATGGTCATTGCAGACTTCTGCCATGCACCAGCTGGCTATCTGGGTGATGCTTGAGGATGTAGGTTTCGGAGCATCGCTGCAACACTATAACCCGTTGATTGATGAAGAAGTGCGCCGTGCATGGAACTTGCCGGAACATTGGCATCTGATTGCGGAAATGCCGTTCGGACTTCCTATTGGCAAACCGGGTGAAAAAGAATTTCAGCCGCTTGAAGAACGGGTAAAAGTATTCAAATAATGAATGACGGAGAATGAACAAAAGAGATTGAAAAAGAAGAAATTCATAACTGATAACTAATAATTATCTGTTATCCATTATCTATTATCTATTAAATGACTAATTTTGTGAGCAAAATTAGTCATTTATGGTTCGTATCTTCCTTACCGGCTATATGGGTGCCGGAAAAACGACGCTGGGTAAAGCATTTGCCCGGCAAATGAATATACCGTTCGTTGATCTGGACTGGTATATCGAAGAGCGTTTACACAAAACCGTTGGAGAATTATTCACTGAACGAGGCGAAACAGGATTCAGGGAACTGGAGCGGAATATGCTCCATGAAGTAGCCGAGTTTGAGAATGTGGTCATTTCGACGGGAGGTGGAGCGCCTTGTTTTTTTGATAATATGGACTTTATGAACCGGACTGGAAAGACGGTTTTTCTCGATGTACATCCGGATGTATTGTTCAGACGCTTGCGTGTGGCTAAGCAGCAACGCCCTATTCTTCAGGGGAAAGAGGATGACGAACTGAAAGCGTTTATCGTTCAGGCGCTTGAGAAGCGCGCGCCTTTCTATCATCAGGCACAATATATCTTTAATGCAGACGAACTGGAAGACCGTTGGCAGATTGAAACATCGGTGCGACGTTTGCAACAACTTCTTGGATTATAATCTGTGCCTAAATTGTATATCAGACTTTATTTTTTTGATACTCTTTATTGTTCATTCGGTCAATATTTGTACCTTGCACTCGTTATGAGATTTTTTATTGACTAATAACACAAAATTAAGGTAAAGTCTATATCATGAAAACTTTAAAAGAGAAATTTGGGGAGTTATCCGCTAGAATTAAAGCGTCCGGACAGCCTGCAAGGGTATGGTTCCCACAGTATACACCGGCCTCATTATTAAATGCGGAAAATTGGTGGGAAGCATTGGCTGTATGTGAATATGCTTTGGACACGAAAGAAGACGAGAAATTAACAGAAGATTTTTTTGAACTGATATTCAGTGCTTTTGATTGTAATGTAGAGGTTGATCTCAACGAAGAAGAATATGAATTCTGGTGGGAAAAGGTGATACAGGTATGCGATCGTGTAGCAGTGTTCAGCGGTGCGGGATGGGCACAGAAGGGTGCGCAATATTCTGAAGCCCGTTATGGAAAGCGGGATATGAGTTATTTGTTTCCATGCTACGAAAAGGCTGCCGATATGGGTTGGCCCGAAGCGGAAGCAACTGTTGCCTATTGGCAATACATGGGATTCTATTGCGAACAAAATAAAGAAGAGGGCGAACGACGTTTTGCCGCTCTCACTTCTCCTAAAGCTATTTTATGGGGAAAACATTATCGTGCTTTTGTCGAAGAATTTACAGGCGATGAGGCGAAGGCATCACAGATGCGTCATGACCTGCTTGCCGAACTGCCTGAAGGAGAACGTCTGCGTGCTCATGTATATGCAGCGCTGGGAGACGCACTCGACAGGGCGGAAGCTGGTGTGGCGGAGGAAGCAGCTTGCTACGAAAAGTCTTTGGAGGTAGTTCCCAATCTTTATAGTCTTAAAAATCTGGCTACGCTTTATTTCCGTTATCCGGAGCTGAATAAACCGAAAGAACTGGGCTTTGAACTTTGGGAAAAAGCCTGGCGTGCAGGTGTGTGGGCTGCCGCTAACTTCCTGGGGTATACTTATCAGAAAGAAGAATGGCTGGATATGCCGAAAGCTATTGAATGGCTGGAAAAGGGTATGCTTTATTGTGAATCTTACAGTGCGTATGAACTGGCGGTGATCTACCTGTATAATGATGAATATAAGAACGTGGAACGTGGACTGATGTGCCTGAACCGTTGTGTGGAAGATGACTATATAAAGGGTATCGAAAAACTGGCTAATATCTATTTCAACGGTGATTTGGTGGAAGAGGACATGAATCGTGCGAAAGAATTGCTGGAGAAGGCTATTGAGCTGGAGTCGGGAAATGCAGCTTATTGTTTGGGCTGGATGTATGAGCGTGGTTTCTTGTCTGAAGAACCGGATTATGTGAAGGCGTTGGAGCTTTATGAAAAGGCAGCTTCGCTGAATAATGCCGACGGATATTGTCGGATGGCGCTTTACCTGGCTAATGGATATAGCGGTGTAAAAGATGCTGATAAGTCAAGAGAATGTTATGAAAAAGCAGCTGAATTGGGCTCTTGTTTTGCTCTTTTAGAATTGGCGTTCTTGTATGAGAATGGCGATGGAGTGGAGGAGAACTATGAAAAAGCATTTGAACTGATTAGTAAGGCTGCTGAACAAGGTTATCCTTATGCGATGCTCTGTTCTGGTCTTTATATGGAAAAGGGTGTTCTTGGTGAAGCAAAACCGGAAGAGGCTTTCGTTTGGTATACAAAGGCGGCTGAAGCGGGTGATAATGATGCGAACTTTGCTCTGGGACGCTGCTATAAAGAAGGAATCGGAACGAAAGAAGACTGGGATAAGGCACTCGAATGGTTTGGCAAAGGGGCGGAGAAGGGAGAGTCCCGTTGTTTGACAGAGATGGGCCTGGCTTATGAGAATGGCAATGGCGTGGAAGAAAATCCACAAAAGGCTGTGGAGTATATGACGAAAGCGGCAGAACAGGACTATGGTTATGCCCAGTTTAAAATGGGAGATTATTATTTCTTTGGTTGCGGTCCCTGTCTGGAAGACAATAAAAAGGCTGTGGAATGGTATGAGAAGGCTGTGGCCAACGAAATTCCAATGGCTATGTTACGTATGGGTGAGTATTACCTGTATGACTATGACAGTCTGAACGAATCGGAAAAGGCCTTTGCCTATTTCAAGAAAGCTGCCGAATACGAATGGTATAACGAAGGATTGGGTATCTGTTATGAAATGGGTATCGGAGTGGAAGATAATGAAACGGAAGCTTTTAAATATTATACGCTGGCTGCGGATAATGGAAATACGATGAGTATGTATCGTACCGGGCTTTGCTATTACAACGGAGTAGGTGTGAAACAGAACTATGCCGAAGCTTACCGCTGGTTTACGGATGCGGCAGGAAATGAGAATATTGCTGCAACTTATTATCTCGGTAAGATGATGATGTATGGCGAAGGTTGTACTCCTAATCCGGAAGCCGCGGTGCAATGGCTACTGAAAGCTGCCGAAAGAAATAACGACAAAGCACAATTTGAACTTGGAAATGCCTATCTGACAGGAAATGGCGTGGAAGAAAACGATGAAATTGCAATGGAGTGGTTCGAAAAGGCCGCAGAGAATGGCAATGAGAAAGCTCTTAAAATCACCGGAAGGAGGAGAAAGTAAAAGAGGAACATGGAAAAAGAAGGGAATAATCTGTTTCAGGTCAATCTCAAAGGTATGATTGCCTTGTTATCAGAGCACATTTATAGTAACCCGAATACTTTTGTTCGCGAACTGTTGCAGAATTGCGTAGATGCCATCACGGCACTACGCAATATCGACGAGAATTATGAAGGACGTATCGATGTTTTTCTGAATGAGGACAAAACGGTGGTGTTCAGGGATAATGGAATCGGACTGAAAGAGGAGGAAGTTTATCGCTTTCTGACGGTTATCGGAGAGAGTTCAAAACGGGATACTCCCGATGCGGACGATTTTATCGGAAGGTTCGGTATCGGATTGTTATCTTGTTTTGTAGTGACCAATGAAATCACCGTGGAGAGTCGTTCGGCAATGAGCGGACAGCCTGTTTGTTGGTGTGGCAAAGTGGATGGGACGTATCAGCTGACTTTATCGGATGAAGAACGGCCTATCGGGTCGCAGGTAGTATTGCACCCGAAAGGAGACTGGATGCATCTTTTTGAATATGAAACGTTCAAGAAGATACTGGTCAGTTATGGAGAAGTGCTGCCATATCCTATCTATCTGCATTATCAGGGAGAAGAAGAATTGGTAAATACACCTTCGCCTGTATGGCTTGACCCGAAGGCGACTCGTAAAGAACTGCTGGATTATGGGGCAAAAGTATTTCAGTCGTCTGCTCTTGATGCTTTCCGGATTTATACAGAAAGCGGTAAGGTAGAAGGGGTGCTTTATGTTTTGCCTTTCCGCGCACAATTTTCAGTGCGCAACTCTCATAAGGTCTACCTTAAACGTATGCTGTTGAGTGAGGATGATTGCAATTTGTTGCCGCCGTGGGCTTTCTTTATCCGTTGTCTGGTGAATGCGGACGGATTGCTGTCTACTGCCTCCCGCGAGTCTTTGGTAAGCAATGATCAGTTGAAGGATGCACGGAAAGAGATCGGGATGGCTATCAAGGATTATCTGCGGGGATTGGTGCAGAATGACCGCGTCATGTTCAACCGGATCTTGGCTGTTCATCACTTCCATATCAAGGCGATTGCTTCGGAAGACAATGAATTGCTCCGTTTGTTTATGGATTATCTTCCTTTTGAAACAAATAAGGGGGTGCGTGGTTTTGGAAGTATTCGTTCGGCAAGCAATGTGATATGCTATACCAAGAATCTGGAAGATTTCCGTCAGGTACGCCGTATAGCCGGAGCGCAAGGATGGCTGGTGGTGAATGCTGCTTACACTTTTGATGAAACTTTGTTGAAAAAGTATGTTCGTCTGAATCCGGAACTTACTTTGGATGAAATATCTCCTTCACGGTTGCTGGAACAGTTTGGTGAAGTGGAGGCGAATAAAGAGTTTCAGGCTTTTGAAATGAAAGCGAACGACTTGTTGAAGCGGTTTGGCTGTGTCTGCCGTCTGAAGCATTTTACTCCGGTGGATATTCCGGTAATCTTTGTGGCGGAGGAAAAGGAGAATGCAGCTAAAAGTGCCAATAATCCGTTGGCGGCTGTACTAGGAACTGTGAATACTGCCAAGCGGATTCCACCGACACTCACTTTCAATGCGGATAACAAAATGGTGCAGACTTTATTGCAAATACAGGGAGACAATAAACTGTTTCAGCATGTGGTGCATATATTGTATGTACAATCGCTTTTGCAAGGTAAATATCCGGTGAACAGTGAAGAAATGGAGCTTTTCAACCGTTCGCTTAGCGAACTGATGACTTCGAAAATGAATGATTTTATAAATTTCCTGAATTAAAAAAAGAGTATGAGATACACGCTTGAAATACAAAAACTGCTGTTGCAGACACAGAATAACAGCCTGCATCCCAGTGAAAAAGCCAATCTATTGAAAGAAGCTATCCGCATCGCTGATGAGAACGAAGATGTGGAATGGGCTACGGAGTTGAGACTGGATCTTATCTATGAACTGAATCTTCTTTCGGCAGATGCGGAAGAGATTACCGTGTTCTCTAAAATCCTGGATGATTACGAGAATCACAAGGATGTAATCAAAGAAGATGACTTGTTGTGGAAATATAAATGGATCTGGGCTTGTATGTTCGAACTGCCGGAAATTCCGATGGAACAGGTGAGAGCGGTTGGTGAGGATTATAAAACCCGTATTCTTCGGAATGGATATTCTTTGCGGAGTTATTATCATCGCTGGTCTGTGGAATGTGTTAGGATGCGCCAGTATGACAAGGCGAAAGAATACATTGATAAGATGCTGAATGAAAAGATAGACGGTCAGTCGTGTGAGGCTTGCGAACTGAATTTTATGCTGGATTATTATCTGGAAACAGGGCAGTTTGATGAGGCTTACAGCCGGGCGCAACCATTGATTAATAAGCAGGTTACCTGTTATGAAGCTAATTTGCGGGCTTACTTGAAGCTTTCTTATTATGCACAGATAGCTGGTAAACCGGAAGTTGCCGCCGATATGTGCGCACGTGCCGAAGAAGCATTGCAGGGAAGAGAGAAGGACGAATATCTTTTGCTCTACTTGGGATTGTTCATTGTTTATAATATGATGACGAAGCCGGAAAGAGGATGGGAATATGCTGAGCGGTGTATCGGTTGGAGTTTGCGTACGAATACGTTGAAGAAATATCGCTTCTCTTGCGATATGGTAGAGGCCTTGAAGTATGAGACCCGCCCGGAAGTCTCCTTATCGTTACCGGAGGAATTCTCTCTTTACCGTCCGGACGGAATTTATCAGGTAAACGAGCTTCGCAATTATTTCTATCAGCAGGCAGAAGAGCTGGCACTTCGCTATGATGCCCGTAACGGAAATAGTGGTTATATGGACCGTTTGAAACAATTAATGTCCAATTAATTGCCAACATGTAGATTAATCTGTATTTTTGCCGTCCAATTATTTACTAAAAACACTGAATAACAGAAAATGAGAAAGTGGCGTATTGAAGATTCTGAGGAACTCTACAACATCACAGGTTGGGGTACCTCGTACTTTGGTATTAATGACAAAGGTCATGTCGTTGTTACACCTCGTAAAGATGGAGTATCCGTTGATTTGAAAGAACTGGTCGACGAGTTACAATTGCGTGATGTGGCGGCTCCCATGCTGGTGCGTTTCCCGGATATTTTGGACAACCGTATTGAAAAGATGTCGTCCTGCTTTAAACAGGCAGCCGAGGAGTATGGTTATAAAGCCCAAAACTTTATTATTTATCCGATTAAAGTCAACCAGATGCGCCCTGTGGTGGAAGAAATTATCAGCCACGGAAAGAAGTTCAATCTTGGACTGGAAGCCGGTTCTAAACCGGAACTCCATGCGGTGATTGCGGTCAATACGGACTCTGACTCATTGATTGTTTGCAACGGATATAAAGACGAAAGTTATATTGAACTGGCTCTGCTTGCCCAAAAGATGGGTAAACGTATCTATCTCGTTGTGGAGAAGATGAACGAACTGAAGCTGATAGCCAAAATGGCAAAGCAGCTGAATGTGCAGCCTAACATCGGTATACGTATCAAACTCGCTTCTTCCGGTAGCGGAAAGTGGGAAGAGTCGGGAGGAGATGCCAGCAAGTTCGGCTTGACTTCCAGCGAACTTCTCGAAGCACTCGATTTCCTGGAGAGCAAAGGGTTGAAAGATTGTCTGAAGCTGATTCATTTCCATATCGGCAGTCAGGTGACGAAGATACGTCGTATCAAAACGGCTTTGCGTGAGGCTTCACAATTCTATGTGCAGCTCCATTCAATGGGCTTCAATGTGGAGTTTGTTGATATTGGCGGTGGACTGGGAGTGGATTATGACGGAACCCGTTCATCCAATAGCGAAGGTAGTGTAAACTATTCCATTCAGGAGTATGTAAACGACTCTATCTCTACGCTGGTAGACGTGAGCGATAAAAATGGCATCCCGCACCCGAATATCATAACGGAAAGTGGACGTGCATTGACGGCACACCATTCTGTTCTCATCTTTGAAGTTCTTGAAACAGCTACCTTGCCCGAATGGGATGACGAGGAGGAAATAGCTCCGGACGCACACGAATTGGTGCAGGAGTTATATAGTATCTGGGATTCGCTGAATCAGAATAAGATGTTGGAAGCATGGCACGATGCGCAGCAGATCAGGGAGGAAGCGCTGGACTTGTTCAGTCATGGAATCGTGGATCTGAAAACCCGTGCACAAATCGAGCGTCTGTATTGGTCTATTACACGTGAGATTAATCAGATTGCCGGCGGTTTGAAGCATGCGCCCGATGAATTCCGCGGACTGTCCAAACTGCTTGCAGATAAATATTTCTGTAACTTCTCGCTGTTTCAGTCACTTCCTGACTCTTGGGCGATTGACCAGATATTCCCGATCATGCCTATTCAGCGATTGGATGAGAAACCGGAGCGTTCGGCTACTTTACAGGATATTACCTGCGACTCGGACGGCAAAATTGCCAACTTTATCTCTACCCGTAACGTGTCTCATTATCTGCCTGTACATGCACTGAAGAAAACAGAACCTTATTATGTGGCTGTGTTCCTGGTAGGGGCTTATCAGGAGATTTTGGGAGATATGCATAATTTATTCGGTGATACGAACGCCGTGCATGTTTCGGTGAACGAGAAAGGATATAATATCGAACAGATTATCGACGGAGAAACGGTAGCGGAGGTATTGGACTATGTGCAGTATAATCCGAAGAAACTGGTACGTACACTCGAAACTTGGGTGACGAAATCAGTGAAAGAAGGAAAGATCTCTTTGGAAGAAGGAAAAGAATTCCTTTCCAATTATCGTTCAGGGCTTTACGGATATACTTATTTGGAATAACCTGCAAGGTGCCGGAGCCGGATTCTCCATTCGGCGAACTTATTAGAAATCAAGAAATGAGAGGAAAACTAACAGTAATTAAGGTGGGTGGCAAAATCGTAGAAGAGGAAGCCACCCTTCGTCAGTTGTTAAATGACTTTGCCGCTATCGACGGACATAAAGTGTTGGTTCATGGCGGCGGTCGTTCGGCAACAAAGATTGCCGCACAACTGGGTATTGAAAGCAAAATGGTAAATGGTCGTCGGATTACCGATGCCGAAACGTTGAAAGTCGTAACGATGGTGTACGGCGGACTGGTGAATAAAAGCATTGTGGCAGGTCTGCAAGCACGCGGAGTCAATGCGCTCGGATTGACCGGAGCGGATATGAATGTAATCCGTTCGGTGAAACGTCCGGTGAAGGAAGTAGACTACGGTTTCGTGGGGGATGTGGAACAGGTGGACGCAACTTTGTTGTCGGATTTGATACATAAAGGTGTTGTTCCGGTAATGGCTCCATTGACGCACGACGGACACGGTAATATGCTGAATACGAATGCAGATACCATTGCCGGGGAAACAGCGAAGGCGTTGTCGGCTCTGTTTGATGTGACATTGGTGTATTGCTTCGAGAAGAAAGGCGTGTTGCGTGACGAGAATGATGACGACAGTGTGATTCCTCAAATCACCCGTGCCGAATTTGAACAATATGTAGCTGATGGCGTTATTCAAGGAGGTATGATTCCCAAATTGGAGAATTCTTTTGAAGCAATAAATGCAGGAGTCTCTGAAGTGGTAATCACCTTAGCGTCAGCGATTAACGACTCTGGAGGAACGAAAATAAAAAAATAATTCAAAAAAAGTAGTGGGCGACTGTAACTTTTCATATCCTAGCCCGTCATTATTATAGAGATGCAAGAAATCAGCTTCCGAAACGATATTTTGCCGTTGAAGGATAAACTCTTTCGATTGGCTCTCAGAATCACCCTGGATAGGGCCGAAGCCGAGGATGTCGTTCAGGACACCATGATAAGAGTGTGGAACAAGCGTGATGAGTGGTCTCAATTTGAATCGGTCGAAGCCTATTGCCTGACAGTGGCAAAGAACCTGGCGATAGACCGGAGTCAAAAGAAAGAAGCTCAAAACGTGGAACTCACCCCCGAAATGGAGGAAGAACCTGATGCAAACAGTCCGTATGACCAGATGATTCATGATGAAAGAATGAACATCATTAATAGACTGGTAAACGAACTTCCCGAAAAACAGCGGCTTATCATGCAACTGAGGGACATTGAAGGTGAAAGCTATAAAAAAATTGCAAGCTTGCTGAATCTGACAGAGGAACAAGTAAAGGTGAACCTCTTCAGAGCCAGACAAAAAGTAAAACAAAGGTATTTAGAAATTGACGAATATGGATTATAAGGATATAGAACAGCTCCTCGAGCGATACTGGCAATGCGAAACTTCCGTTGAGGAGGAAGCAACATTGCGCGACTTCTTCGCAAAGGAAGAGGTTCCGGCTCATTTGCTTCGCTATAAAAACCTGTTTGTTTATCAGCAGGTTCAGCAGGAAGTAGGACTGGGCGAAGACTTTGATGCACGTATTCTGGCAGAGGTGGAGCCTACGGTAGTAAAAGCGAAACGTTTGACACTGACCGGTCGTTTTATTCCTCTGTTCAAGGCCGCTGCCGTAATTGCAATCATCCTTTCTTTGGGGAATGTGGCGCAACATTCTTTCTCCGGAGATGATGGAAGTGTATTGGCAACGGATACCATTGGTAAACAAGTAACTGCACCGTCGGTCGCTATCTCAAATGATGTGAAAGCGGAACAGGTTTTGGCTGATAGTCTGGCGAGGATCAACCACAAGGTGCAAGTTATAAACGAATAGACATTTTCATTTGCTTTAAACATATAATATAGTTAGTGTGCTTAATTAAAACAACAACGAAGGCGAAACTGTGAAGTTTTCAATTCTCTCAAATTTTTATAATAAAACTAACTAAATAAATGGGCTACCGCGCGATGCAGTAGCCCTTTTATGTTTTTAAACTGTCTTTATTTGATCTGCCGTATATTTTTTCTTGGAGCATCCACTTCTTGAGGATCTCCTTTATAGGCAATATCACCGCTTCCTTTGACGCGGGCAACCAGCTTCTGACTGGCATAGCAACTGATGTTGCCGGAGCCGCTAATGCTTGCGTCTGTGTTTTCTGCTTGCAAATCGGCGGCCTGAATATTTCCTGATCCGGCAATAGAATAGCTCGCTTGAATGGCTTTGCCGTTCAGATTGATATTGCCCGAACCGGAAATACTTGCCTGACATTCCTGACTCTCTATTTGTTGTAGTCTTACATCTCCCGAACCATTAATTGAAACGGCCATTTTTTGGCAATTGAATCCTTCTCCCTGAATGTTGCCCGAACCGTTGATGTGGAATTCAATATCTTTAGAGGTTTGTATCCCATTGATTAATCTTATATTTCCTGAACCGTTGACCGACAGCTTATTCAGCTCCGGAGCAAAAACTTTTATTTCCAGTTTTCCTTTCCAGATAGTGACATTCTTCTTGAATTTTATAATGAATGTACTACCCTCCACATACGTTTCTATAAGTGGTATGATGTTGTCGGAACCATGAATTTCGACATGGCTGCATGTGTCTTGCCAATAACTGATGTTGGCACTTCCCACTAGTTTGATTTCATTGAAGTGGTCGGCTTTCACTTCTTTGGAGATGTAATTCTTACTACCTACGATGTGTTTTCCCCGCAAGCAAGAGCCGGCAGTAAGTACTAGAAACATTCCCGTGACTAATACGAGCAATAAACTTGTTTTCATAATTACGCTTTTCTATGATTGATATAATGGTTAGACGTAAGAACTTGATCTAAAGTTGCATCTTCCATAAAGTTTTTCGTTAGCATCTTCTTTTTTATTACTTTTGTGGCTGTTGATAGGAGGATTATAATGGATAAGATTATAGAAGATGATGAGTTAGGGCGTCTGGTGATACGCGTCAATTCACGTGCGAGAAGTCTTGTGTTTCGTACCAAGAGTGATGCTGTTTATGTTTCAGTTCCTCCCGGTACTACCCTGAAAGAAGTGAAACAGGCCATCGAGAATTTGCGTGGAAAACTTCTGGCCTCCCAGCAAAAAATCGCTCGTCCGTTGATTGATTTGAATTATAAGATTGATGCGGAGCATTTTAAACTATCTTTGGTGTCGGGCGAGAAAGATCAGTTTCTGGCTAATTCCCGGTTGGGTGTAATGGAGATCGTTTGTCCGCCTCATGCTGATTTTACAGATGAAAAACTGCAAAGCTGGTTGCATAAGGTTATTGAAGAATTATTGAGACGAAATGCCAAAAGTATTCTGCCTTCACGTCTGGCCTTCTTGTCCAAGCAATGCGGATTGCCCTATTCGAGTGTGAAAATAAACTCCAGTCAGGGCAGATGGGGGAGTTGTTCGGCTCGAAAAGCTATTAATTTATCCTATTACCTGGTTTTGCTGCCTTCTCATTTGATAGACTACGTGTTGTTGCACGAATTATGCCATACCCGCGAGATGAATCATAGCGAACGATTCTGGGCATTGCTGAATCAATTTACAGAAGGAAAAGCATTGGCCTTGCGGGGAGAATTGAGAAAGTACCGTACGGAAATATAAAATGCTTTACAGCCAAGATAATATTCTCGCATTGTCACGAACTTAGTTTATTCTATCTTGGGTAAAGCCTTGTAAGCTCCTATTTCTGGCTGTCTTCTAAATCTTATACATTCCTGATAATGGTTCGTTATGATACGTAATAGGGGGATATGCCTTTATTATTTGGCTAATTGTTTAATCCCGTCCGATTCTTTTTCAAACTGATAAGTTCCTCCTTTTTCGCTAAGATCAAACGTAGAGACTAATTCTGTGTTATTATCTACGATCAATAAAGCGCTTTGTTCCGCAAAACGTCCCAATTCTACTGTGTAAGGCTCTTCCGATATGGTTTTATTGGAGATAAGACTGTCGTTGACAAACAAAGAGATAGAATCTCCGGCAAAACCTTTTACCAGACTGATTGTGTAGCTTTCGATGAAATGACGTTCTTCCTGCTTTTCCCGTTGTAACCGCATACTCATGTATACGAAAATAACCACTACAAAAATGACGGCAAAAGCAAGAATTCCATTACCTACCATAAACTGTTTATTAGTGTTGAGACGATGTGCCATAGTCGTTATTTTTTGAATTGTGGCGTAAAGATACGAATATAGTACTGTTAATTCATACTTTTTTTCTTTAATCTTTTGTAGTCGAACAGATTATTTATATCTTTGCAACCGAAAACGGATGAAAGGTGGAGGGGCAATTAAGCTCCTTTTTTTGTTCTTATATAGCTAATAAATGATAGAAAAGAAAACTGTTTGTCAGATTGTAGAAGAGTGGCTGGAAGGAAAAGACTACTTTTTAGTAGAAATAACCGTGAGCCCGGATGACAAAATTGTGGTCGAAATAGACCATGCAGAAGGTGTTTGGATTGAAGATTGTGTGGAGCTTAGCCGCTACATAGAGTCGAAACTGAACCGTGAAGAGGAAGATTATGAACTGGAAGTTGGGTCGGCCGGTATCGGACAGCCCTTTAAAGTACTGCAACAGTATTATATCCACATCGGACAAGAGGTGGAGGTATTGACTAAAGACGGACGCAAACTGGCCGGTATACTGAAAGATGCCGATGAAGAGAAGTTTACGGTAGCCGTACAAAAGAAAGTAAAACTCGAAGGAGCAAAGCGTCCGAAACTGGTAGAAGAGGACGAGACCTTCACTTATGAGCAAATAAAATATACTAAATACTTAATTAGCTTTAAATAGTTATGGCCAAAAAAGAAGAAACAATCAGCTTGATTGATACATTTTCGGAATTTAAGGAACTGAAGAATATCGATAGAACGACGATGGTTAGCGTACTTGAAGAGTCGTTCCGTAGCGTAATCGCGAAAATGTTTGGCACCGATGAAAATTACGACGTGATCGTGAACCCGGACAAGGGGGACTTCGAGATATGGCGTAACCGTGAAGTTGTGGCCGATGAAGATTTGACTAACCCGAATATGCAGATTTCGTTGAGCGAAGCGCAAAAAATCGATGCTTCTTACGAAGTAGGCGAAGAGGTGACTGACGAAGTGATCTTTGCCAAGTTCGGACGTCGTGCTATCCTGAATCTCCGCCAGACATTGGCTTCCAAGATTCTGGAACTCGAAAAAGACAGTATTTATAATAAATATATAGATAAGGTAGGTACTATCATCAACGCAGAAGTGTATCAGATCTGGAAGAAAGAGATGTTGCTCTTAGATGATGAAGGAAACGAGTTGCTGTTGCCTAAGACCGAACAAATCCCAAGTGATTTCTATCGCAAAGGTGAAACGGCCCGTGCAGTGGTTGCCCGCGTGGATAACAAGAATAATAATCCTAAGATTATCTTGTCACGTACTTCTCCCGTTTTCCTGCAACGCTTGTTCGAGATGGAAGTACCCGAAATTAATGATGGTTTGATTACCATCAAGAAGATTGCCCGTATCCCTGGCGAACGTGCCAAGATTGCGGTAGAATCTTACGATGACAGAATCGACCCTGTAGGAGCCTGTGTAGGTGTAAAGGGAAGTCGTATTCATGGCATTGTTCGTGAACTTCGCAATGAGAACATCGACGTAATCAATTACACATCGAACATCTCATTGTTTATACAGCGCGCTTTAAGCCCGGCAAAGATTTCTTCTATCCGTCTAAATGAGGAAGAGAAGAAAGCAGAGGTTTTCCTCAAACCGGAAGAAGTTTCGCTGGCTATCGGTAAAGGCGGTTTGAACATCAAACTGGCCAGTATGTTAACTGAGTACACTATCGACGTGTTCCGTGAGTTGGATGAGAATGTAGCTGACGAAGATATCTATCTCGACGAGTTCAGAGACGAAATCGACGGATGGGTGATCGACGCCATCAAGGCTATCGGCATCGATACAGCGAAGGCTGTGTTGAATGCTCCTCGTGAGATGTTGATTGAAAAGACGGACTTGGAAGAAGAGACAGTGGACGAGGTAATACGCATTTTGAAATCGGAGTTTGAAGAAGAAAGTGATTCAATTGAAAGTTGAAAATAGAATATTGACAGTTGAAAGTTGGCTTGTAAACAGCGCAGCCAACTGTCAACTGTCATTTATCAGCTATCAACTTCTTAAAGCTCCATTTATTCATTAATTTTAAAATATGACGATAAGGTTAAACAAAGTTACAAGAGATTTGAACGTAGGAATCGCGACGGTAGTTGAGTTCCTGCAAAAGAAAGGGCATACCGTAGAGGCTAATCCTAATACAAAAATTAGCGAGGAGCAATACGCTATACTCGTAAAGGAGTTTAGTACAGATAAGAACCTTAGACTTGAATCGGAGCGTTTCATACAGGAACGTCAGAATAAGGAACGTAATAAGGCGTCTGTTTCGATTGAAGGCTTCGAAAAGCAGCCGGAGAAACCGAAGTCGGAAGATGTGATTAAGACAGTCGTACCTGAGGATGCACGTCCGAAGTTTAAACCTGTCGGAAAAATTGATTTGGATAAAATAAACGGTCGTAAACCTGAAAAGGTGGAGAAAGAGCCGGAACAGAAACAAGAAGAATCTGTTGTAGAACGGCCTGTCGTTAAACCCGAAGTGAAAAAGGAGTCCGAGAAGAGAGAACCCGAGGTGAAGAAAGAAGAGGTGGTGACACCTCCTGTTTCTGTAGTAGAGCCTACTCCAGTGGTAGTTGAGCCCGTAGTAGTGCCGGAACCTGTAGTGGAGACGAAGCCGGTAGAAGTTGAAAAAGTAGTGGAAGAAGTGAAAAAAGAAGAGCCGAAGGTAGTAGAAACTGTACCTGTGAAGGCGGAAGAACATAAAGAAGAAAAAAAGGTGGAAACTGCACAGGCTGAAGTAACCCCGGTAGCAGAAAAGGCTCCGGAGGATGATGGTGTTTTCAAAATCCGTCAACCGGAATTAGGCGCGAAGATCAATGTGATCGGTCAGATCGACTTGGCTGCATTGAACCAGTCTACTCGTCCGAAGAAGAAATCGAAGGAAGAGAAGCGTCGCGAACGTGAAGAGAAAGAGAAAATCCGTCAGGATCAGAAGAAATTGATGAAGGAAGCCATCATCAAAGAAATCCGTAAGGATGATTCTAAAGTGGTGAAGAACGGTCCGAAAGAAAGTGCGGATGCTGCTAAGAAAAAACGTAACCGTATCAATAAAGAAAAGGTAGACGTTAATAACGTTGCGACTTCTAACTTTGCTGCGCCGAGACCTAATATACAAGGTAAAGGCGGTAATGGCAATAACAACGGTCAGGGCAACGGACAAGGAAATAATAACAGAAGAAATAACAACAATAATAAGGATCGCTTCAAGAAGCCGGTTATCAAACAGGAAGTGAGCGAGGAAGACGTAGCAAAACAGGTAAAAGAAACTCTTGCACGTCTGACAACCAAAGGTAAGAACAAGACGTCCAAATACCGTAAAGAAAAACGTGAAATGGCTTCCAACCGTATGCAGGAACTGGAAGATCAGGAAATGGCAGACAGCAAGGTATTGAAGCTGACCGAGTTCGTTACGGCTAACGAATTGGCAACGATGATGGATGTATCTGTTAATCAGGTTATCGCTACTTGTATGAGCATTGGTATCATGGTTTCCATCAACCAACGTCTGGATGCGGAAACAATCAATCTGGTGGCAGAAGAGTTCGGATTCAAAACAGAATATGTAAGTGCGGAAGTGGCACAAGCTATCGTTGAAGAAGAAGATGCTCCGGAAGATTTGCAGCCGCGCGCTCCGATTGTTACAGTGATGGGACACGTTGACCACGGTAAGACATCTTTGCTCGACTATATCCGTAAGGCGAACGTAATTGCCGGTGAAGCCGGAGGTATTACACAGCATATCGGTGCATATAACGTGAAACTGGAAGACGGTCGCCGTATTACGTTCCTTGATACTCCGGGGCACGAAGCGTTTACCGCTATGCGTGCACGTGGTGCGAAAGTAACGGATATTGCTATCATTATTGTGGCTGCCGATGATAACGTGATGCCGCAGACGAAAGAAGCAATCAATCACGCGATGGCTGCCGGTGTACCTATTGTATTTGCAATCAATAAGGTAGATAAACCGACTGCGAATCCGGATAAGATTAAAGAAGAACTGGCTGCAATGAATTACCTTGTTGAAGAATGGGGTGGTAAATATCAGTCACAAGATATCTCTGCCAAGAAGGGAATGGGTGTGGAAGATTTGCTGGAAAAAGTATTGCTTGAAGCAGAAATGCTCGACTTGAAAGCAAATCCGGACCGTAATGCTACGGGGTCTATCATCGAATCTTCTTTGGATAAGGGACGTGGATATGTAGCTACTGTATTGGTATCTAACGGTACTCTGAAAGTGGGAGATATCATACTGGCAGGAACTAGCTACGGACGTGTGAAGGCTATGTTCAACGAACGTAACCAACGCATCAAGGAAGCAGGACCTTCTGAACCGGCTCTGGTATTGGGATTGAACGGTGCACCTGCTGCTGGTGATACATTCCATGTCGTTGAAAGCGATCAGGAAGCTCGTGAAATCACTAACAAACGTGAACAGTTGGCTCGTGAACAAGGCTTGCGTACGCAGAAGATCCTTACGTTGGATGAGTTGGGCCGTCGTATTGCTTTGGGTAACTTCCAGGAATTGAACATCATTGTTAAGGGTGATGTGGACGGTTCTGTTGAGGCATTGAGCGACTCGTTGATCAAGTTGTCTACGGAACAAATTCAGGTAAATGTCATCCATAAGGGTGTGGGAGCAATCTCCGAGTCGGATGTATCTCTGGCTGCCGCTTCGGATGCGATTATTGTCGGATTCCAGGTACGTCCTTCGGGTGCTGCCGCTAAGATGGCTGAACAGGAAGGTGTCGATATCCGTAAGTACTCTGTCATCTACGATGCAATCGAAGAGGTGAAGGCGGCTATGGAAGGTATGTTGGCTCCGGAACTGAAGGAACAGATCACGGCAACTATCGAAATCCGCGAAGTATTCAACATCACGAAGGTGGGTTTGGTAGCCGGCGCAATGGTGAAGACCGGAAAGGTGAAACGAAGCGACAAGGCTCGTTTGATCCGCGATGGTATCGTAATCTTTACCGGAAACATCAACGCGTTGAAACGCTTCAAGGACGATGTGAAGGAAGTGGGTACAAACTTCGAATGTGGTATCAGTCTGGTGAACTGCAACGACATGAAGGTAGGCGATATGATCGAGACATTCGAAGAAATAGAAGTGAAACAGACGCTATAAATAATAGAGTAAGATTATAAGTGATATGTTATAATGTTATAATATAGCAGAGGTCATGATATGATAAAAAGGTGGTAATGTGGTACTGTTTGCAGAACACCACCTTACCACCTTATTTTTTATCATTCTACACCCTATCACTGTGATTACCTTATAATATACACCCGATTATTTGTGGCTTATAACATTATAAATGTGGCAACGATTGATATCATTATCCTTATTGTAATAGGCGCCGGAGCGGTGGTAGGCTTTGTAAAAGGCTTTATCCGCCAGTTGGCTTCTATTTTGGGGTTAATAGTCGGGCTGCTGGCGGCGAAAGCTTTGTATGCCTCTTTGGCGGAAAAACTTTGCCCGACAGTGACGGATTCGATGACAGTTGCGCAAGTGTTGGCTTTTATCATGATCTGGATTGCCGTACCGTTGATCTTTGTATTGATAGCTTCGTTATTGACAAAAGCAATGCAGGCAATCTCGCTGAACTGGCTGAACCGCTGGTTAGGAAGTGGACTGGGAGCACTTAAGTTTCTGTTGTTAACGAGTGTAGTGATCGGTGCGATAGAGTTTGTGGACAGCGATAATAAGTTAATTAGTGCAACAAAAAAGGAAGAATCTTTGTTATATTATCCGATGGAAACGTTTGCGGGGATCTTTTTCCCTGCTGCGAAGAATATGACGCAACAATATATATTAGAGAATAAAGATAAAGATGCAACAAGAAGAACCCAATAAAATGAAACCCAATCAGAAAGACGAACTCGAAAAGAAGACTGATAATGAGTTTGTCCGGAAATTTGCGGAGGAGAAATATAAATACGGCTTCACCACAGAGGTGCATACAGACATCATTGAGCGTGGACTTAATGAAGAGGTCGTTCGTCTGATTTCATCGAAAAAAGACGAACCGGAGTGGTTGCTGGAGTTTCGACTGAAAGCGTACCGCCACTGGCTGACGCTGGAGATGCCGACCTGGGCACACCTCCGTATCCCTGAAATCGACTATCAGGCGATTTCTTATTATGCCGATCCGACGAAGAAGAAAGAAGGACCGAAGAGCATGGAGGAAGTTGATCCTGAACTGATAAAGACATTTAATAAACTGGGCATTCCTTTGGAAGAGCAGATGGCTCTTAGCGGAATGGCGGTGGATGCCGTTATGGACTCAGTTTCCGTAAAGACTACCTTCAAGGAAACGCTGATGGAGAAAGGAATAATCTTTTGCTCGTTCAGTGAGGCCGTGCGGGAACATCCCGATTTGGTGAAGAAATATATGGGATCGGTGGTAGGTTACCGGGATAATTTCTTTGCCGCGTTGAACTCCGCTGTCTTTTCTGACGGCTCTTTCGTGTATATTCCGAAAGGGGTACGTTGTCCGATGGAACTTTCCACTTATTTCCGTATCAATGCCCGTAACACGGGACAGTTTGAACGTACGCTGATTGTGGCGGACGACGATTCATACGTTTCTTATCTGGAAGGATGTACGGCACCGATGCGGGATGAAAATCAGTTGCATGCCGCTATCGTTGAGATAATCGTGCACGACCGCGCAGAGGTAAAATACAGCACTGTTCAGAACTGGTATCCGGGCGATGCGGAAGGTAAGGGTGGTGTATACAACTTTGTGACAAAACGCGGTAATTGTAAGGGAGTGGATAGTAAACTATCTTGGACACAAGTGGAAACCGGTTCGGCAATCACTTGGAAATACCCTTCTTGTATTCTGACAGGCGATAACTCAACCGCTGAATTCTATTCTGTAGCTGTAACGAACAACTATCAGCAAGCAGATACCGGGACGAAGATGATTCATCTGGGCAAGAATACCCGTAGTACGATTGTAAGTAAAGGTATCTCCGCCGGGCATAGTGAGAATTCCTATCGTGGGTTGGTACGTGTGGCTGAGAAAGCGGATAATGCCCGTAATTATAGCCAGTGTGACTCTCTGTTGCTGGGAGATAAATGTGGTGCGCATACTTTCCCTTATATGGATATTCATAATGAAACGGCAGTAGTGGAACATGAAGCCACAACGAGCAAGATCAGTGAAGACCAGATATTCTATTGCAACCAGCGCGGTATTCCGACAGAAGATGCTATCGGACTTATTGTGAACGGATATGCAAAGGAAGTATTGAATAAACTTCCAATGGAGTTTGCGGTAGAAGCACAGAAGTTGCTTACTATCTCATTGGAAGGAAGCGTGGGATAATTGAACGATTAGACGATTTACGATTTACGATTGAAGTTTCTCTCGTGAGTGTGTGGGTCGTCTGAGTAATATGAATCGTAAATCGTAAATTGTTAAATCGTAAATATAATCATGTTAGAAATAAAAGACCTGCATGCCAGCATTAATGGCAAAGAGATATTGAAGGGTATTAACCTGACGGTGAATCCCGGTGAAGTGCACGCTATTATGGGGCCGAATGGTTCCGGCAAAAGTACGCTTTCTTCCGTATTGGTGGGAAATCCGGCTTTTGAGGTAACAAAAGGATCGGTCACTTTTTATGGAAAGAACCTGTTGGAGTTGAGTCCTGAAGATCGTAGCCATGAAGGAATCTTTCTTAGTTTCCAGTATCCGGTAGAGATTCCGGGGGTGAGCATGGTCAACTTTATGCGTGCTGCTGTGAATGAGCAACGTAAATATAAAGGTCTGCCTGCACTGACAGCCAGTGAGTTTCTGAAACTGATGCGTGAGAAACGTGCGGTTGTAGAGCTGGATAATAAGTTGGCTAACCGTTCGGTGAATGAAGGCTTTTCGGGTGGTGAAAAGAAACGGAACGAGATCTTCCAGATGGCCATGTTGGAACCGCGGTTGAGCATCCTTGATGAGACAGACTCCGGTTTGGATATTGATGCGCTCCGTATTGTTGCGGAAGGAGTGAACAAACTGAAAACTCCTGAAACAAGTACGATCGTTATTACCCACTACCAACGTTTGCTTGATTATATCAAACCTGATATTGTACATGTCCTTTATAAAGGTCGTATCGTAAAAACTGCCGGACCGGAACTTGCGCTGGAACTGGAAGAAAAAGGATATGATTGGATCAAGAAAGAAGTAGGAGAATGACAAATATAAAACGATGATGGTTGAACAACAATATATAGAACTCTTCTCACAGACGGAAGCAATGATCTGCAAGCATAGTGCCGAAGTGCTGAATGCGCCTCGTGCAGCTGCATTTGCCGATTTTGAGCGACTCGGATTTCCGACCCGTAAGATGGAGAAGTACAAATATACGGATGTGAGCAAGTACTTTGAACCGGATTACGGTTTGAACTTGAATCGTCTGGCTATTCCGGTCAATCCGTATGAAGTGTTTAAGTGCGATGTGCCGAATATGAGTACCGCCCTGTATTTTGTGGTAAATGACGCATTTTATAATAGGGCACTTCCCAAAGGAAACCTGCCGGAAGGTGTGATTTTCGGCAGCCTGAAAGAGGTGGCCGAGCAGCATCCGGAGTTGGTGAAGAAGTATTACGGTCAGTTGGCAGATACTTCCAAAGATGGAATAACTGCTTTCAATACAGCTTTTGCACAAGACGGCGTTGTGTTTTATGTGCCGAAGAATGTAGTGGTAGAAAAACCGATCCAGCTGGTAAATATCCTGCGTGCAGATGTTAACTTTATGGTGAACCGCCGCGTACTAATCATCCTGGAGGATGGTGCGCAAGCCCGTCTGCTGATTTGTGACCATGCAATGGATAACGTGAACTTCCTGGCTACACAAGTGATTGAAGTATTTGCAGGTGAGAATACGGTATTCGATATGTATGAACTGGAAGAAACACATACAAGCACTGTTCGTATCAGTAACCTATATGTAAAGCAAGAGGCAAACAGTAATGTATTGTTGAATGGAATGACTTTGCATAATGGTACTACCCGCAACACTACTGAAGTGTTGTTGGCAGGAGAAGGAGCCGAGATAAACCTCTGTGGTATGGCAATTGCCGATAAGAACCAGCACGTAGACAATCATACAAGCATTGACCATGCCGTACCAAACTGCACCAGCAATGAGCTGTTCAAGTATGTACTCGACGATCAGTCGGTAGGCGCGTTTGCCGGATTGGTATTGGTGCGTCCTGATGCACAACATACGAACTCCCAGCAGACTAACCGGAATCTTTGTGCTACACGTGATGCGCGAATGTACACACAACCTCAATTGGAGATTTACGCGGATGATGTGAAATGTTCGCATGGAGCAACGGTAGGCCAGTTAGATGAGAGTGCATTATTCTATATGCGTTCACGAGGTATTGCAGAGAAAGAAGCCCGTTTGTTATTGATGTTCGCATTTGTCAATGAAGTGATTGATACCATCCGTTTGGAAGCACTGAAAGATCGCCTGCACCTATTGGTAGAGAAACGTTTCCGTGGCGAGCTGAACAGATGTCAGGGCTGTGCCATTTGTAAGTAACCACTAAAAAATAATAAACGTGGATATTCAAAAGATACGTGAGGATTTTCCGATATTGAGCCGTACGGTTTACGGTAAACCTTTGGTTTATTTCGACAACGGTGCGACGACGCAGAAACCCCGCTTGGTGGTTGATGCGTTGGTGGATGAATATTATTCCGTAAATGCCAATGTACATCGCGGTGTGCATTATCTTTCGCAACAAGCTACGGAATTGCATGAGGCTTCCCGTGAAACGGTGCGTCAGTTTATTAATGCCCGTAGCACAAGTGAAGTTGTCTTCACCCGCGGAACGACGGAAAGCATCAACCTGCTTGTTTCCAGCTTTGGCGACGAATTTATGGAAGAGGGAGATGAAGTGATTATTTCCGTAATGGAACATCACAGTAACATCGTTCCTTGGCAACTGCTGGCTGCCCGCAAGGGAATTGCCATCAAAGTGATTCCGATGAATGACAAAGGCGAACTTCTGTTGGATGAATACGAAAAACTATTTTCCGAACGCACGAAAATAGTCAGTGTGGTTCATGTTTCGAATGTGCTGGGTACAGTGAATCCGGTGAAAGAAATGATTGCGACGGCTCATGCGCACGGTGTACCTTGCCTGATAGATGCTGCACAGTCTATCCCTCACATGAAAGTGGACGTACAGGAGTTGGATGCCGATTTTCTGGTATTTTCTGCCCACAAGATATACGGTCCGACAGGCGTCGGAGTGCTTTATGGAAAAGAAGAGTGGTTAGACCGCCTTCCGCCTTATCAGGGAGGAGGAGAGATGATTCAGCATGTCTCTTTTGAAAAGACTACTTTCAACGAACTTCCTTTCAAATTTGAAGCCGGTACGCCCGACTACATCGGAACTACCGGACTGGCAAAAGCCCTTGATTACGTGAATGGACATGGACTTGAGCAGATAGCCGCCCATGAGCATGAACTGACAACTTACGCTTTGCAACGGCTGAAAGAGATTCCCCAGATACGTATATTCGGTGAGGCAGCCGAACGGGGAGCGGTCATATCCTTCCTGGTAGGAGATATCCATCATTTCGACCTCGGAACGTTGTTGGATCGTTTAGGCATTGCCGTAAGGACGGGACATCATTGTGCGCAACCTCTCATGCAACGTCTTGGTATAGAAGGGACTGTACGGGCTTCGTTTGCTATGTACAATACGAAATCGGAAATAGATACATTGGTGGATGGAATCGAACGCGTCAGCAAGATGTTCTAACGATATAAAAGCTGCTATTCCTGTGGGATGGCGGCTTTTTTTATTCTTTAACTAAAAAAAATGTCTTCAAGTGCAGTGATTTGAGCTTTTGTGCGTCTAATAGGTAAAGAAACAAAATGTTCATTGAATATTAGGAGGGTCGTGAGACCATGCTCATATTATATAAATTCTCTCTCTTTAACATTAATCGCAGCTATACCGTTTTACGGTATAGCTGCAACTTTTTTTATTCGGTTGTAATTTCAATCACACGGCTGAAAGCTTGATTGGTAGTGAAAGCATTGATTCCTACTTTCATCAGATAATCTCCTGAATAAGTATTCTCGGCTTCTTTAGCAGACTTCACGAGTGCAGGAATACCGCCCGGCAGTTTGGATTTCATCACTTCCCAGTCACCTAGTCCGGCATTGTCGCTGTTGCGAGGATGCTTGTTTCGGTGGAAGTGGGCAGTTGCGGATAGTTCTCTACGGTAGCCATCCATAGCAGAGAAGAGGAATGGTAATCAAAATGATAATACCATTCGTTCAATCTCAGACGCAATTTGTGGTTGCATGGCGCCTGCACTCCGCAAGGGGATGCCATGTCACGGGCTGACGAACAACTTCAGAAACAGTTTGGAGTTACTCCTACAGAATTTGCCCAGCAGAATAAGCAGAGAATGGCGGATAGTTAGTTGTTATTGACTATTATTCGTTGTTTTGTTATGGGATGGTGAACTGGTTTTACCCCCTTTCGGTGCATAAATGAGGGAATAAAATAAATAACTGCCATCTGTTTATCTGTCCAAAGTGACGTATGAAAAATAGAATGATCCAACTCTGTAAATTCTTTCTTTTTTACTTGCTTATTTCGATTGATTTCCATACTTTTAGCCTCCGTAATCCTTTAAAAATTGACCCTATGGACAACATTCTTTTCTGGCTCGTTCCAGTCGCTTCCGTGTTAGCCCTCTGCTTTGCTTATTACTTTCATAAGCAGATGATGAAAGAGAGTGAAGGTACACCCCAAATGATAAAAATAGCTGCTGCTGTACGCAAAGGAGCTATGTCTTATCTAAAACAGCAATACAAAATAGTAGGTTGCGTATTCTTGGGGCTGGTTATTTTGTTTTCAATTATGGCTTATGGTTTTCATGTACAGAATGCATGGGTTCCCATTGCTTTTCTTACAGGTGGATTCTTCTCCGGGCTTTCCGGATTTTTGGGGATGAAAACGGCGACTTATGCGTCCGCTCGTACCGCTAATGCTGCCCGTACTTCTCTGAATGCAGGATTAAGAATTGCTTTCCGAAGTGGTGCGGTGATGGGACTGGTGGTTGTTGGCCTGGGACTGCTCGATATCTCTTTTTGGTATTTGTTGCTGAATGCAGTGATTCCTGCTGATGCGCTGACACCTACTCATAAACTCTGTGTAATCACTACCACCATGCTGACGTTCGGTATGGGAGCTTCTACACAGGCGCTCTTTGCCCGTGTAGGCGGTGGTATCTATACAAAGGCAGCCGATGTCGGAGCCGATTTGGTAGGTAAGGTAGAAGCCGGAATCCCGGAAGATGATCCTCGTAATCCTGCCACTATTGCCGATAATGTAGGTGATAATGTAGGTGACGTGGCCGGTATGGGAGCCGATTTATACGAATCTTACTGTGGTTCGATTCTGGCAACAGCCGCCCTGGGGGCTGCTGCTTTTATCCATTCGGCAGATACAGTGATGCAATTCAAGGCAGTTATCGCCCCGATGCTGATTGCGGCTGTTGGTATTATCCTTTCTATTATAGGTATATTCGCTGTCCGTACCAAGGAGAATGCGACCATGAAGGATCTGCTCGGTTCGTTGGCTTTCGGTACGAATCTTAGTTCCGTGCTTATTGTTGCCGCTGCATTTTTGATTCTGTGGCTCCTGCAGCTTGATAACTGGATTTTGATCTCTTGTGCCGTAGTAGTCGGACTGGTGGTAGGTATTATCATCGGACGTTCTACGGAATATTATACTTCCCAATCTTATCGCCCTACCCAGAAACTTAGTGAAAGCGGTAAGACCGGACCTGCCACCGTAATTATCTCCGGTATCGGTTTGGGTATGCTTTCTACGGCTATTCCGGTAATTGCAGTCGTGATTGGTATCATTGCTTCCTATCTGCTGGCTTCTGCAGGCGATTTTGCCAATGTCGGTATGGGATTGTATGGAATCGGTATTGCGGCTGTCGGCATGCTTTCTACTTTAGGTATCACTCTGGCAACGGATGCTTATGGCCCGATAGCGGATAATGCAGGAGGTAACGCGGAAATGTCCGGCTTGGGTGCCGAAGTCCGCAAACGTACCGATGCGCTCGATTCGTTAGGGAATACGACTGCTGCCACCGGAAAAGGTTTTGCAATCGGTTCCGCTGCATTGACAGGGTTGGCTTTGCTGGCTTCTTATATTGAAGAAATCCGAATCGGCCTGACACGGCTTGGTAATGTAGATTTAACCTTTGCGGATGGTAGTTCCATCAGTGTGGCGAATGCTACTTTTATCGACTTCATGGATTATTATGAAGTACATCTGATGAATCCGAAAGTTCTTTCGGGTATGTTCCTCGGTTCCATGATGGCTTTCCTGTTCTGTGGATTGACTATGAATGCCGTAGGACGTGCAGCAGGACATATGGTGGATGAAGTACGTCGCCAATTTCGTGAAATAAAGGGCATTCTGACGGGAGAAGCGGAGCCGGATTACGAACGCTGTGTTGCAATATCGACAAAAGGTGCGCAGCGTGAAATGGTTATACCTTCCTTAATCGCTATTATTGCTCCTATCCTTACAGGCCTTATTTTCGGTGTTCCCGGCGTACTTGGTTTGTTGATTGGTGGTTTGAGTAGTGGTTTCGTACTGGCTATCTTCATGGCTAATGCCGGAGGGGCATGGGATAATGCAAAGAAATATGTAGAAGAAGGAAACTTTGGAGGAAAAGGCGGTGAAGTTCATAAAGCAACCGTAGTAGGAGATACTGTGGGCGATCCGTTTAAAGATACATCCGGGCCGAGCTTGAATATCTTAATAAAGCTAATGAGCATGGTGGCCATTGTAATGGCAGGGCTTACTGTCGCTTGGAGTTTATTCTAAAAAAGCAGGAAAGAAGTAAGAAAAAGGAGACAAAACAAGTCTCCTTTTTTAATTTGAATTACCTTTGTGTCAAAATAGAAGCGATAAATATGTTATTACCTTACTTAAACGAGAATCTGATTGAAGCCGGATGTGATGAGGCCGGTCGTGGATGTTTGGCAGGAGCGGTATACGCTGCTGCGGTTATTCTTCCGAAGGATTTTAAGAATGAACTGTTGAATGATTCCAAGCAACTGACGGAAAAACAACGTAATGCACTGCGTGAGGTAATAGAGAAGGAGGCGATAGCTTGGGCAGTCGGCATCGTGTCACCGGAAGAAATTGATGAAATAAATATCCTGCGGGCTTCTTTCTTGGCCATGCATCGTGCAGTGGATCAGCTGACTACCCGCCCACAACATTTACTGATCGACGGAAATCGTTTCACTAAATATCCCGGCGTCCCCCATACCACAGTAGTGAAAGGAGACGGGAAATATCTTTCAATAGCTGCGGCTTCTATTTTAGCCAAGACATACAGAGACGATTATATGAACCGTCTCCACGACGAGTTTCCTTATTATGATTGGGATCACAATAAAGGCTACCCAACTAAAAAACATCGCGCCGCCATTGCCGAACGTGGAACCACCCCTTACCATCGAATGACATTCAATCTATTAGGAGACGGACAGCTAACTTTAAACTTCTAAAGTTGCTTTGTTTCATTTTGCACAAACATTCTACATTTTTTTGCAGAATAAGCACGATTTTGTTACGGATAACCTTGAAATTGTTCTGTTTAGGCTGAAAAAGTGTTGCCTAGTGCTTTTATTTGTTATTGAAATACTATATCTTTGCAAACAATAATAAGAATTAAAAAGTTTAAAATCATGGCAACGAACAAACTATTGTGGTCTTCTAAACTCATTGGGGTATTTTTTATTATGTTGGTTTGCACTTTTTCCGCAAATGCACAGTTTTTACGTACTTCCTATTTTATGGAAGGTACACACTATCGTCAACAACTGAATCCGGCTTTAACACCGACAAAAGGTTACTTCAACCTTCCAGTAATTGGTGCAGTTAATGCAACTGTCGGTTCTACTTCATTAGGCTATCAGGATATCATCGATATTATTGATGATGGTGACGATTTCTATACTAAACCGGATTTCATGAACCGTCTGAAAGATAATAATAAGCTGAATGTGAACTTCAGTACAGAGATTCTTTCTGCAGGATGGTACAAAGGCAAGAACTTCTGGTCATTCAATATCGGTCTGCGTACAGATATCGGTGCTAACTTGACTAAGAATATGTTTACCTTCTTGAATGAGATGGAAACAGTTGAAGAAAACTGGAGAAACAGTAACTATGATATTAGTGGTCAGCAATTGAATATTAATGCTTATACGGAAGTCGGTTTAGGACTTTCACGTCAGATTAACAGCCGTTTGACTGTTGGTGCTAGAGTGAAAGCATTATTGGGTATTGGCAACATGGAGTTGAAACTTAATAAAGTTGCGATGAATGCTAATTTACCTAGCGACCAACAAATAAATCAATGGTCAAGTGAGAGTTATTGGAGTTCTATGACTCCTTCACAGGCAGTACAAGCAGCACAGGAATTAAAGGATAAGTTTAATAATTATCATGCAAACTTGACTGTTGGCGCAGAACTGAAAAGTTCTTTCAAAGGTCTGGAATTGAAAGAAGAAGAAGGTAAAGACTATGTAACAGATTTCGACTTTGACAGTGGTAAATTGGGTATTGCAGGTTATGGCTTTGGTATCGACTTGGGAGCTTCTTATAAAATATTGGATAATCTGACAGTGTCTGCATCTGTTCTTGATTTAGGTTTTATTTCTTGGTCAAAATCAAGCACAAAAATTGCCTCAGCTAACCCAGATCCGATTGATATTAAAGGGAGTACCTATGCAAATATGGTTGATCCGGATGATCCGAATACTGTTATGAACGCTGTAAATCAGTTGCAGACTGACGCTCAAGGATATATGGACCGTGTAACGAATGGTGATGTACTTGACTATGACATGTTGCAACTTGAAGTAGGTGATGCTAGAGAATCTCGTAAATCCCGTCTTGCTTCTACATTAGTATTAGGTGCAGAATACGGATTCTTCAATAACAAATTAGCAGTCGGTGTATTGTCAACAACTCGTTTTGTACAGCCTGATGCTCTTACAGAATTAACATTCTCCGCAAACTATCGTCCGAAAAGCTGGTTCAATGTAGCGCTTAGCTATTCAGCAATCCAGTCAGCCGGTAAATCTTTCGGTCTGGGTTTGAAGTTAGGTCCTCTGTTTGTCGGAACTGACTATATGTTCTTAGGAAAGAACTCTAACTCTGTTAACGGATTTGTTGGAGTATCTATTCCGTTAGGTGGAAAAAAAGCAAATAAAGAAGGATAAAATATTTTAATTTCTCTCTCTAAACATTCTCTTTTAATTAATTCTCTATAGAATAAAAAACGTATAATTACAGCTTACCGTCATAAAGAATCCTTGTAAAGGATCATAGATGGTAAGCTGTTTTTTTATGTTCCGCCTTTTAGAACCACTTAATCTTCCGGAATATCACAAACGCAAGCGTTGACAATCCGATGGAGAAGAGCACGATCAAAGAGAAAGCAAAGGGCACTTCTTCCAGGTGAATGTCCACATTCATGCCATAAAAACTGGCAATCAATGTCGGAAGCATCAGGACGATGGACAGACTTGTCATACGTTTCATGATCGTATTCACATTGTTGGAGATAATAGAGGCAAAGGCATCCATTGTTCCTGTGAGGATATCGCTGTAAATATTTACCGTATTGAGTGCCTGTTTCAGCTCGATAATCACATCCTCCACTAATTCTGTGTCCAGATAATCCGTATCCTGAAAAATAGTCCTTAACTTACCGATCATCACTTCATTTCCACGGATGGAAGTATTGAAGTAGACAAGTGTTTTCTGCAGTCTCATCAGGCGAAGTAAATCCTCGTTACGGATACTTCGTTCCAATTCCTTTTCCGCGGCACTGATGTCTATGTTTATCTGCTTTAGATATTTCAGGAACCACACAGCAGAAGAATAGATTAACCGAAAAATCAGATCCAGCTTGTTGCGTACAACGATCCCTTTTCGACGGGTATGCTCTATGAAATCCGGTAACAAATCCGTGTTGTGATAACAGACAGACACAATAATCTCGTTATTAGTGATAATTCCAATCGGTACAGTGTCGAAAGGCAGGCTGCCATTCTGTTTGTTCACTACCGGGATGCGGAGAATTGTCAACAACCAGTTACCTTCCGTATCCGTACGCGGACGTTCGTCCGTATCGGCTATATCATTAAGAAATGATTCGGGTACGTTGAGAGTTTGAGTTAGAAATTCAAAGTCATCATTGTTTGGGCATACTACATTTACCCAGCTGTTGGGAAGCCATTGTGCTTTTTCCACAAAGCCAGCCTCACAATAAAGATACGTTCTCATCTTATTGCCTCCTTTCGTTTGTTTGACACGAGCAGAGGCATCAGTTTTCAATGACTCTGTTCGCTTTAATTAATACTAGTTGTGCACGTTCGCGGGTTTGAATCGTCCATATTTCTATGATTTTAATTTAAAAGCGATGCAAAGGTACGGAAAAATGAAGTAGGTTCCGCCTTTTGTATCGGTTTTTTCGATAGACAGCTTGAAAGTTGTTTTACAAAGTAAGAAAAAGACCCATAGCCTGATACACTTCTGCCTTGTAACTTAACATAGATTAAACGTTTACGTAACTATCTTTTTTGTACCTTTGCGCCCGAAAATCAGTGTGATAATTTAAATATTGAAATATTATGAGTAAGAAAGCCCTTTTAATGATCCTCGATGGTTGGGGATTAGGTGACCAAAAGAAAGACGACGTAATCTTCAACACTCCCACTCCTTATTGGGATTATCTGATGAGTACTTATCCTCACTCTCAACTTCAGGCAAGCGGTGAAAACGTAGGTTTACCTGACGGACAGATGGGTAACTCGGAAGTAGGTCACTTGAATATCGGTGCCGGACGCGTAGTTTATCAGGATTTGGTGAAAATCAATCGTGCATGTGCGGACAACAGCATCATGAAAAATCCTGAAATCGTTTCAGCTTTCTCTTATGCAAAAGAAAACGGCAAGAGTGTTCACTTTATGGGGCTGACTTCTAACGGTGGTGTACACAGCTCACTCGTTCATCTCTTCAAACTTTGCGATATCGCAAAAGAATACAACATCAACAATACATTTATCCACTGTTTCATGGATGGTCGCGATACTGACCCGAAAAGTGGTAAAGGTTTTATCGAAGAACTTTCTGCACACTGCGAGAAATCAGCTGGCAAGATTGCTTCTATCATCGGCCGTTATTACGCTATGGACCGTGACAAGCGTTGGGAGCGTGTAAAAGAAGCATACGACCTGCTCGTAAACGGTGTAGGTAAGAAAGCTACTGATATGGTTCAGGCAATGCAAGAATCTTACGACGAAGGCGTGACAGACGAATTCATCAAACCGATTGTAAACGCTAACTGCGACGGAACAATCAAAGAAGGTGATGTAGTGATCTTCTTCAACTACCGTAACGACCGTGCCAAAGAGTTGACTGTCGTACTGACTCAACAAGATATGCCGGAAGCTGGCATGCATACCATCCCAGGTTTGCAATATTACTGTATGACTCCGTATGATGCATCTTTCAAAGGTGTTCATATCTTGTTCGACAAAGAAAACGTATCCAACACATTGGGCGAATATCTTGCTTCCAAAGGCTTGAGTCAACTTCATATCGCTGAAACAGAAAAGTATGCTCACGTAACATTCTTCTTCAACGGTGGACGTGAAACTCCGTTCGACAATGAAGAACGTATCCTTGTTCCTTCTCCAAAGGTTGCTACTTACGACTTGAAGCCGGAAATGAGCGCTTTCGAAGTAAAAGATAAATTGGTGGCTGCCATCAACGAGAACAAATATGATTTCATTGTAGTGAATTTCGCTAACGGTGACATGGTTGGTCATACCGGTATTTACGAAGCAATCGAGAAAGCGGTTGTTGCTGTAGACGCTTGCGTGAAAGATGTAATTGAAGCAGCTAAAGCACAAGATTACGAAGCAATTATCATTGCCGATCATGGTAATGCTGATCATGCTTTGAACGAAGACGGTACTCCGAACACAGCTCACTCTTTGAACCCTGTTCCTTGCGTTTACGTGACAGAGAACAAGGCTGCGAAAGTAGAGGATGGCCGTTTGGCAGATGTTGCTCCGACTATTCTGAAAATTATGGGGCTGACTGTTCCGGCTGAAATGGACGGAAACGTTTTGATTAAGTAATTTAGATTTCTATAATTGGGAGGGCGGAGTAGAACTCCGCCCTTTTTGTCTCACATAAGGTTTAAAATGATACAAATAGGTGATGTAGTAGTGTCTCTTGATGTATTTCAGGAGAAGTTCCTTTGCGATCTGGGCGCCTGCAAGGGGGCTTGTTGCGTTGAAGGTGATGCCGGTGCTCCGGTAGAGCTGGACGAGGTGATGGAGTTGGAAGAAGTTTTGCCGATTATTTGGGATGAACTGGCTCCGGAAGCACGTGCGGTGATTGAAGAGCAAGGAGTGGTATATACGGATCAGGAAGGCGATCTGGTGACTTCTATTGTTAATAATAAGGACTGTGTGTTTACCTGCTACGATGAGAATGGTTGCTGCTACTGCGCTATCGAGAAGGCTTATCGGGAGGGGAAAACAGACTTCTATAAACCGGTTTCTTGTCATCTTTATCCTATCCGGATTGGCGATTACGGGCCTTATAAAGCGGTAAATTACAATCGTTGGGATGTATGTAAGGCAGCGGTTTTGCTAGGGAAAAAAGAGAATCTTCCCGTATATCAGTTTTTGAAAGAGCCTTTAATCCGTAAGTTCGGTGAAGAATGGTACAAAGAGCTGGTTGCTGTTGCTGAAGAACTGAAAAAGCAGAAATATATTTAAATTCTCTTCCGGTTCTTGCGTATGCAATATAGCTGATATAGCAAAATGCACAATGCGATTATGATTCCGCATGCCGGCATAATCCATGCTTCCGGATGGATAATAATCAAGAAGATACAAGTCGCGATTACGCAGGAAGTCAGTACAATAAGAAACAGCCTGATCTTTGCAAATAACGGATTGGGTGCAGTAGTTTTCATTTTCATAGTTATGTTTTCTTTGCTTTTTATGCAAGATAGTGATTTTGTCTGGAAAACGTTTCCGCTGTTAGGTTTTATTAAGAGATAGGCAGTTGAACTATTCGAACATGAAAGCTCCTTTAGATAAAAGAAAAACGCCGATCGAAGGATGTTCCTTCGCCATCGGCGTTTCCTCGTTGTAAGATGTGAGGTTGGTTTATAAAAACGTGTTATTTAGATTATGTATCGATATTTGCATACGTTGCATTCTCTTCAATAAACTCGCGGCGCGGCCCTACATCTTCACCCATCAACATAGAGAAGATATAATCGGCTTCTGCGGCGTTGTCAATATTTACTTGCTTCAGCATACGGTTTTCAGGGTCCATAGTAGTTTCCCACAACTGCTGGGCGTTCATTTCACCCAAACCTTTGTAACGTTGTGTATGAATTGCATTTTCTGAACCACCACCGTAAGTGTCAATAAACTTTTGGCGTTGTGCGTCTGTCCAGCAATACTCTTCTACTTTACCCTTTTTGCAGAGGTAGAGCGGGGGAGTGGCGATGTACAGATAACCGTTCTGGATAACTTGCGGCATGTAACGGAAGAAGAACGTCATGATCAGTGTGTCGATGTGAGAACCATCGACGTCGGCATCGGTCATGATGATGATCTTATGATAACGCAACTTCTGTATGTTTGCTTCTTTGCTGTCTTCGTCAGTTCCGATAGTCACACCGAGAGCTGTGTAGATATTGCGGATTTCATCACTTTCCAGAGCTTTGTGATACATGGCTTTTTCTACGTTCAGAATCTTACCGCGTAATGGGAGAATAGCCTGGAACATACGGTTACGTCCCTGCTTGGCAGTACCACCTGCCGAGTCTCCCTCGACGAGGAACAATTCACATTTTGAAGGATCCTTATCCGAACAGTCGGCCAACTTACCCGGCAGGCCACCACCTGACATCGGTGACTTGCGTTGTACCATTTCACGGGCTTTTCTTGCGGCGTGACGTGCGGTAGCGGCAAGAATCACTTTGTCAACAATCGTTTTTGCTTCCTTCGGATGTTCTTCCAGATAATATGTTAATACTTCGCCCACTGCCTGGTCAACAGCACCCATCACTTCGTTGTTACCCAACTTCGTTTTAGTCTGTCCTTCAAACTGTGGTTCAGCCACCTTTACAGAAATAACAGCAGTCAAACCTTCACGGAAGTCATCTCCCGAGATTTCAACTTTCACCTTTTCCAGCATCTTGCTGTCTTCGGCGTATTTCTTCAACGTACGAGTCAGCGCACGGCGGAAACCTGCCAAGTGTGTACCACCTTCAATGGTGTTGATATTGTTGACGTATGAGTGAACGTTTTCGGAGAATCCGGTATTGTACATGATAGCCACTTCAATAGGAATTCCCTGCTTTTCCGAGTTCAGATAGATAACATCGTTAATCAAGTGCTCGCGTGAAGACTCGATAAAACGCACGAACTCTCTCAAGCCTTCTTCTGAATAGAACTGTTCGCCCTTGAAACTTCCGTCTTCGTTCACAACCCGGCGGTCAGTCAGGGAGATACGGAGACCAGCGTTCAGATAAGCCAATTCGCGCAGGCGTGAAGCCAGAATCTTGTAGTCGTATACCGTTTCAGTAAAGATGGTATTATCCGGCCAGAATTGCTGGCGGGTTCCTGTGATGTCAGCTGTACCGACTTCTTTTACAGAATAAAGCGGTTTACCGATCTCATATTCCTGCTGATAGATTTTACCATTACGGAATACTTGTGTAGTCATGTGGGTAGACAACGCGTTTACGCACGACATACCTACACCGTGCAAACCTCCGGATACTTTGTAAGAACCCTTGTCGAATTTACCTCCGGCATGCAGTACGGTCATGGCAACTTCCAGTGCCGACTTCTTTTCTTTCTCGTGATAGTCAACCGGAATACCGCGTCCGTTGTCCTGTACTGTGATTGAATTGTCTTCGTTGATTATTACTTCGATATGGTCGCAATAGCCGGCCAATGCTTCGTCGATAGAGTTGTCAACGATTTCGTATACCAAATGGTGAAGTCCCTTGACGCTGATGTCACCAATGTACATCGCAGGGCGTTTTCTTACTGCTTCAAGACCTTCCAATACTTGGATACTATCCGCAGAATAAGACCCGTTATTGGGAGTGATTTGTTCTTCGCTCATAATTGCCTTTCTAACTTTAATAACAGAGCAAATATAGTGAAAATAGTCGACTTGACGAAGAATAATCAGTGAAAAATGAAGAATGCGGGCGGTTTCTCTGTATTCTTGATGGGTTTGATATTCAATGGGTTATAAACAAGAAAGGCCGAACTTAAAAGTTCAGCCTAGGTGCTATGTAGAATTATTAAATTCTTCTTATTAAGCGAGCTTGTTGATGTAAAGAGCCAACTTAGATTTCAGATTGTTAGCTTTGTTTTTGTGAATGATATTCACTTTAGCCAACTTATCCAACATCTTTGTAATGCCTGGGTACATTGCAACTGCTTCTGCTTTATCAGTAGTTGCACGAAGCTTTCTAACAGCATTTCTCATGGTTTTGCCATAATATCTGTTATGAAGTCTTCTTGTCTCTTCTTGTCTGATTCTTTTCAGTGATGATTTATGATTTGCCATCTCGACTAATCTATTTTTTTAGTTCTTTATTCTTTTAACTTGTAGCCCGTGGGGGAATCGAACCCCCCTTTCAAGAATGAAAATCTTGCGTCCTAACCGATAGACGAACGGGCCATCCTATGTTGCATTTCTGCGTTTTGCTTTCTCGAATCTGTGTTTGTTTCTCGATTGCGGTTGCAAAGGTAGGAACTTTTTTGAAACTGACAAATGATTTATAGTAAAATTTTCAATGAATATGTGTTTTTTTTAAAAGGTACCTTTCTTTTTAGTTGATATTCAGCGAAATATATGATTGCGTTTTTTATAAAAAAAACTTCTCTCCTGTGAAAAACAGTAGAGAGTCTGTTTTCTTACCACCTTATTATATATAGTGAAATAAAAAACAGTTTATTTGTGACTTCTTTTGTAACTTTCATGTACGCGAAAGATAAAGAAGTGGAAGCGATATTTAACGCCGGATGTCTCCGATTATTTTGTGTTTTTTTTGTAGCTTTGCTTCGGATTGAAAACGAGATTATTCGGCTATGCTGCAAAAAACGAAAGGAATAGTTCTTCATACATTAAAATACAATGATACATCTATCATTGTGGATATGTATACAGAGTTGTCCGGCAGGGCTTCTTTCCTTGTAGCAGTACCCCGTTCGCGGAAAGCGGCTGTAAAATCCGTACTTTTCCAGCCGTTGTCTTTTATTGAGTTCGAGGCCGACTATCGCCCCAACGCAACTCTCTATCGTGTGAAGGAAGCGAAATCCTTTTATCCTTTTTCTTCCATTCCTTATGATCCGTATAAATCTTCAATGGCACTTTTCCTGTCGGAGTTTCTTTACAGGGCTGTTCGGGAGGAGACGGAGAACCGCCCGTTATTTGCTTATCTGCAACATTCCATCATTTGGCTGGACGAGTGTGAAGACGGTTTTGCCAATTTCCATCTGGTTTTCCTGATGCGTCTTTCCCGTTTCTTGGGACTTTATCCGAATCTGGAAGATTATCATACCGGCGATTACTTTGATTTATTGAATGCCTGCTTTACTTCTATTCGTCCCCAACTACATTCCTCTTATATCAATCCCGAAGAGGCTGCCCGTCTCCGTCAACTGATGCGCATGAACTATGAGACAATGCATCTCTTTGGCATGAGCCGTGCGGAGCGTACCCGTTGCCTGACAATTATGAATGATTATTACCGCTTGCATCTGCCGGACTTCCCGGCATTGAAATCACTGGAGGTATTGAAAGAACTGTTTGATTAATTAGTAACTTCTCTTCATTTGCTTGCCATATATTGTTTTAGCTGCATTTTAGCGTCCGCCACTGTAAAACGACAATTAATCAGGTGATGATAACACTTCTTAATGCGGGTTTGTATGCTGTTCCTGAAAATATATGTTACTTTTGTCCGTAGAGAATAAAAGAGAATGAACAAGCGAAAAAACAATATGAAAAGATTCCTATATCTGACGGTCTGTCTTCTCATCCTGGGGGAGTTTTATGGTTGTAACGGAGACGTGTTTGTCGACGACTTTCGTCCTTCCGATTCCGAACTGACGTTGGATGGGAACGGGGATGTCGCCACTATTCAATTTGCAGCATCCAATTGGGATTGGATGTATATTGCCTTCGGTTTTCCCATTCAATATAAAATATATGACGCGGACAATCGCCTGATAACAAATGGCCAAGGTCCATCGCTGAACGGGTTGGGAAAGATTGTGTGCACCGGAGAGTTGATTGATTTCACCATCGAACGCGTTCATCCCGAAGAAGTGAAGATAACGGTAGGCGAGAATGCCCTTTCCGCTCCTTTTCAATTCCAGCTCAGGGCGAGCAACGAGTATGAGTGGCAAGAGATATATGTCGAGATTTCTCCGACAGACAGATATGTGATGGACAGCATCATTTATTCTTTGGATGCATATTCTTACGATCCGGAAAACAGGATAGAGAAAAAAGAAGGCGTCTCCTTTCATAACTTAACAGATGGTTCGTCTACATACACGCTTTTTCCTTTCGAGTCTTTTTATCATTTCATGAGATTTAAAAGCGATGTGCCCGAAGCTTTTCAACTACTGGGCGAAGCCGGTCTGACTGTGGAAATACCAAGCATGAAAGACGGATATTTAGTGATGAACGGCAAACGGGCGCCGTTCATTTCTGCGCAACAAATGTTGTCTTGTCCCAATACGGAACAGGAAGCAGACATAATCCCTCCCCGGACTTCTCGATACTACACCTTATCGATGGTGTATGATTGGTTGGAAACGAGATATACCCTCTATGTTTCTCACCCCAAAACCAAGAAACAACGAATCGTAACCGGCACGTTGCATAGCGAAATGCCTGTAAAATATCATATAACACACAAGGATATCCCTTTCAACAACTAACCTGTCAATAACTAGCATATCAATGATTAGAAATAGGAACGCCATACGGTTGCTGTGCCTCCTTTGCCTCCTGGTACATCCGGCAATCAACGCAAATCTGGAAGCCCAGACAATCACCGGACAACGGAATGACAGCGTCAGCCATCCTCTGATCCGCCATCAGCTTGGCTTCGACATCCGTCCGGGCTATATCGTTTCTACCCATAGTTTTCTGCAAGGAGACAATGTGCAGCAAAAGAAAATCGACCAATCGTTTTCCTTCCATCTCAAGTACGCTTTCAGATTCAGTAAAGAATCCAATCTCGGCAGGCTCTTTCCTCATACCTATCAGGGTATTGGCGTTTCCTACCATACCTTTTTTAGTCCCGTTGAATTGGGAAATCCGGTGTCGGTATACGCTTTTCAAGGGTCACGTATCGCGCAACTGTCGCCCCGTCTGTCGCTTGATTACGAATGGAACTTCGGAGCTTCTTTTGGCTGGAAGAAATATGACGAACTATCCAATCCGCAAAACGTGCTGGTTGGCTCCAAGATCAATGCATACATCAATCTCGGCTTTTTGCTGAACTGGCAAGTTCACAGGTACTGGAAACTGGCGGCGGGTGTAGATCTTACCCATTTTTCCAACGGAAACACGCATTATCCTAATGGGGGCCTTAATGTTATTGGAGGAAGAATCGGCATCGTACGTACTTTGGGCGCGGATGAGTCGCTCGGTTCCATCGCTCCCGGACGGCTCTTTATAAAGCCTCATGTCAGCTATGACTTGGTGATCTACGGAGCCACCCGCAAAAGGGGACTGATTGGAGACGATGTATCGAGTATGATTCCCGGTTCGTTCGGCGTGGCGGGCATCAATTTCGCCCCGATGTATAATTTCAACAACTATTTTCGGGCAGGGCTTTCTGCGGATGCGCAATATGATGAGAGTGCCAATCTCAAGGAGTATAGAGTGGGCGAGTTTTACTCGAGCAATTTGAAGTTTCATCGTCCTCCTTTCCGTAAGCAATTTGCCATGGGGGTATCTCTTCGGGCAGAACTGGTGATGCCTGTTTTCTCTATCAATGTCGGTGTCGGTAGGAACCTGATATACAGCGGTGATGATACGAAAGGGTTTTACCAGATTTTAGCTCTCAAGACTTATGTCACCCGTCATTTGTTTCTACACGTGGGATATCAGTTGAGTAAATTTAAAGACCCCAACAATCTGATGTTGGGGCTTGGATATAGATTTCATGATAAACGATGAAAGGGTAATCTGTATTTGTATACATTTGTTTTTTATCTATTTGTTTCTTATGTTGGCGATTATCCCAAGATTTACATCTTTATATTTTAATCCATTAAGTTCAAATGTAATTCTTCCGTCATTATTAACTAAGAAATATCCATCAAAATTTGTGTTTTTACTAAAGTTGCAATGGAGATAAGTTGAGTTATCTTCATTAATTGCATAACCATCCACTAGAAAAGCAAGCCTATTTTGATCTCCTACTAAAACAGGATATAGAGAAAGTAGCGACTTTTTCACTACATCTAGATTCCAACTCTGATCTTTATCGCAAATCAGGCCACATTGAGAAGAGTTTAAAGCTGCGGATATTTTATTTGTTGGAGTTTCCATGGCAACAACAGCATTTACAATAGAAGATTGTGACCATTTGTCATCGTAGGCTTTGCCCCATACTGGATATGTTCCAATAGTGTCATATATGTATTTGGATAAAATTCCTGCTAACTCCCACCATTTGGGTGTTGTGTCGTTTCTCTCCATAATTAATGTTTCCCAATTCATATACACTCCGTTAATACTTATATATGGTTGTAGGTATGCCATTGCTTGAGCAATGCTTATAACGGCTTCTCCTGTATAATAGTTATCATACCATGCCGATCCCGGTCTACTTCCGACTCCTTCAGCATATTGTACCCATGCTTTGGGTAATAAACGATTGTGTGGTGCACTTTGTGACCATTGGGTGCTACAGAAAGGTACAATCATCACACTTACTTCTCCTGGTATAGGATCAACAGGGTAAGAACGTGTAGACAATTTGTTCTTATAGTTTTGGATTTTATCCAATAAAGTATTCTTCGCCATTTGCATCATAACATTCGGTCCTAAGGAGACTTGATAAACTGAATCATTGAATGACGGTATATATGCGAGTACTTCTTGGAATCTTTTATCTCCGGAAACAATAATTCTCCCATTCTCCGGACCGTTATTTATTTCTATTTCATAAATTAAGGGGAGTTTTTCACTTGATAAAGCTCTTGTTTTTTCAGAAGCGTGTAGCCTATATGTACTTTTTATACCAAATGCAGTATTATTATCTCTAGTTCGTGGTTCGGATGTTACAGATTCGTGAAACGTTTTGGCAATTGTAAGTGCCTCACTTTCTGACAAATCATAAAGACTACTATTAGCTTTTATATTAATCTCTTTGTCTAGTTCCTCTGTACATGCTGAAATTGATACAGCAAAAATGATACATATAAATATGTTTTTTCTCATAATGTTCTTGTTTACTTAATTATTCAATTGCTGATAGAAAACATTGGATTTTTGCACCTCTTACAGATGCATTCGGATATTTTGATTTATACTTTTCAGTAAAGTCTAATACAATGATAATTGCATGGTCGTTTACTACGGTGAATCCGTGTTTAGATATGTTGTTGTTAAAGTTTAAGGTAAGGCTGTCTTTATCCCACTCGTAGGTTCCGGCCTTTTTATTATTGTCATAGTCGGATGAAGAATAATCAATTTCCACAGCTTTAGTATCTTTATCAAAAGAGTATAGTATTCCCGTTCGGTTCTTGGCAATTTCTTTTAATTCGCTCTCTATTATTTCTCGAATGTGCAGGTCACCACCATTTATCCAAGTGCTAGAGGAATCTCCTTTTTCTATGAACTTTCCGGAAAGGTAGTCGGAAATAACTTCAATCTCTGCTAAATTATCAGGATTTCTTAAGTCACGCAGATATATGGAAGTGTTTCCTACACTGTTTCCTGTGATTAGGATTGCCTTACTATCATTTTGCGGTTCAACTGTTGCTATTCGAGGATTCTCTGACTGTAATCCAAGCCCCATTTGGAATTTTTCTAAATCAGACAATATATATACAATTCTTTTTTCTCCTGCTAAAATATGTATGGAGTTGCTACTTAATTCAATGGATTCACAATTTAGTTTGTCTTCGTTTGAGCAGCTAATTGTAAATATACAGAATATCAGAAATAACAGTTTCACTTGTCTATCTACTTTTGTATCGATCAAAATGTAAGCCCTCCTAATTGAATTATTTCATTATCCTTCCAGACATAATTAACTTTTACTTCTGTGATACCGGCATCAGGATATCGTTGCTGATATTCTGATGTTTTGTCACTTTGTAGAATATATCCGTGTGACATTCCTGTAGCAAATTTGAAGCCGAATTTCTCTGTTTTGTCGTCATACATTAGGGTTAAAGAGGTAATATTCCATTCGTATGTACCTTCTTTGAATATCCCCGAATCAGTTTTCATTGTGAACTTTTTGGTTTCTTGATTGAATGTATAAGTGGCACCGATGAATGGCTTTTCTTTTTCTCGTAACTCAATTTCTATCTCTGGAGGGATCCTTAGATCTATTGCTTTTATTATTATTCCCGGAGAACCAGGATGACCTTCGAGCGGAATTCCCCAATTGATAATTTCCGAGCTGTTGAAGTATATTACATATACGTAGATCTCACATACTATCTTATTATTGTCAGTATCAATCAGTCGTATCATGGTGCTCCCACTTTTGTATGTAGCGATGCATACGCCCATTACGTCAAGAGTTGCAGTTGCAATTTCTTGATTTTCTGATTCTAATTTATAGTTGTGCTCTGTTAAGTCTGTTTCTATGATGATGTGTGATGTCACTCCTTCCCATATAGAAACTGATTTCTTTTCAACTTCGTATGGTTGTTCTTCAGAGCAACCATACGAAGATATGAGTAATGATGCAATAAATAAAAAAATATTAATTCTCATTGCTGGGCTATTTTCTAGTTATATTATATAACATAGTCATTTCTTGGGTATAGTATGCAACATATTCTTTCTTTGTCTTAAATATGACATCACAATCTTGCAAATCATTACTTGTTCTGAAATAAGCTTTAGACCCTATTCCCCATCCAATATTTACTGACCAATAATGGTAGTACCCTGCACGTCGAGGATGTCTGGTAATAACCACTCCATCTATTAACCATGCATGCCCTCCAAGTTTTCCAGTTATATTACCATCTTTATCTACTATATGCCCTGAACCAAATAGGAAAACAGGTTTTCTTTCAAATAAAGATTGCTTGGCAAGATTTCCGTCAAATTTAGTTTTTTGATCTCCCGAAAAATTAGTCATGCTTCTTAAGTAATTTATCATATTGGGAGTAGAAGTTTCTGTTTGCGTAATTACGGACTTTGTGTATTTACTACCTGTTTCGATATCTTGCAATACTTTATCTTCATATGCAGGGTGTGAGCCTGTATCTACATATATTTTATACAATAAGCCGGAAATCATATCTATTAAATCTTGTGGTGAACTTAATTCTGGTTGCCATGGCTTACTGACAATATGATCTACTGAAGTCACATAGTTCCAATCTACTTTTTGGTTATCTTTTATAGACATGGCAGGTTTTATTATACTAAATAACATTCCTATTGCGAGATTAGCACATCCTACTACTATATGCCCTTCATATTCGCTATTGACGTCATCAAAAATCATCATTACAGGCATCGCAGAATTGTATGGAGTATTTTGTGACCATTCGACTTTCGATAAGGGATTAACAAAACCTACTACTTCTGATTTGGGCTTTTCTACACCTCCGGCTGGATTTCCCGGATTATTATTTCTGGTAGATACTTCATCAGTAGTTATAATTTGGTCTTTAATATTTTGATAAGATACTTCTCTTTGGGGAATGTTTAGTTGTTGGGCGATTTTATAGAGGGTAGAATCTCTTTTAGTAGACTTTATATCTTCTATGTGTTGGATATCTAAAAGGATATTCTTTTTGGATACTTCCAGTAAGTAACCTATCCTATTATCAGTTTCACTATCTGGGCAATAATTGTCTGTATAGAAAAGGACTTCGGGCATTCTTTCATCACCACATACTACTGCCAGACTTTTGCTGCCATCATCGTTGGCTAACTCAACATTAAATATAGGTACAGCGAGTTCATTGGGTATTGATGAACGAGTTGTAGTTATGGTTTCAATAATATTGTTATTTTGGGTAATATAATACTTCTTTTTAATAGCCACTTTTGATAGTTTTGAGTTTCGTGTAGTAGCTACTTTTTTAGTTTCTATATTATTCTTAAAATCAGAGATAACATTGGTTATTTCCTCGTCAGATAGTTCTTGGGGAGCATCATACGCAATACTGGTAAACTCCTCCGGGGTTAAAATGATCTTATCGCTCTCTGTGTTTTTCTCATTAAAGTTGCTGATAACGTTAGTATCTGTGCATGATAAAAGAAGAAATGAAGCAATAAGTGTGTATAAGAAATATTTATTCTTTGGCATATTGTTTTTATCTTACGGAAATATTATTTAAGTAATCCATTTTGTAGCACCATTCTTTAATACCTTTGGCTTCAAAACACGTATTGGCATTACTGTCTAATTTATAGTAACCTGTACACTCGTCTGCCCATCCTAAGTTGGCATGCCAGTATACATCGTTATTCTTCACTAATTGGCGGGTAACTATGGATTTTTCAGTTATTAACATGCCAGAGATGATGAAGGCATGATCGGAGGTTAACATCATAATTAAGCGTCCTGCACGTAATGCTGCCCATGCTAAATCACCATTAAAAGAGGCTTTAGGTTTGTAGTTAAAATATTTATTCATTGTCTTTAACATGTTTACTTCAGAAACTTCGCTTGCAATGACGGCACCATCCCAATCTTTTTTTGAGGTTGTATGATTTTCGCGGTAAAGATCAATTATTAGACACTCTGCATCACCGCGTCCTCTCTCACTAGATCCTGGATCATCAATCTTAGGAGTTTGTGCCATTAGATCCCAATTCGGAATAAAGCTACCATGTCCATCAGGATTAGGAAATGAAATTTGTGGAATTCTACGACGGTGGGTATACGTCATCATTTGGGCCATAGCAATGTTCACGCATCCTGCGGGAACTGCAGTATAATTTTTTCCCCCATTTTCTGTTCTTACCCAATCAAGTAAATCATTATAACCGAACGCTCCATTGTAGGGAAATTCTTGTCCCCAGTTAGTTTTCACGAGTGGAAAAATAGATGTTTCAAGAATTTGCATTTCTATATCTCCTATTTGTACAGCAGTTGATCTTGTTGTAGGCTTTGCATCAATAACAACTATATTATCTTTGACTTTCTCATAAGAAATTTCATTTATAGGTACTTCTAGTTCTTTACTAATCTTCTTAAGTGTTGGGAGCCGCAAAGAGTCTACAGCTTCTTTCATCTTTATTGTATTATATAGATAACTTGCTTTTGAAGCATGTAATAGTTTACTAGCTCCTGTTTGCTCCATCATTTTTTCACTACTACATTTAGGAATGAAGGCTATGATTGCAGGGAAATTTGCATTTGCTGAAACCACAGCACGACCGATAGAAGAGCCATTGGTAAATTCGATTTCACAAATTTTTGATGTAATATCGTCATTGTTGATGGCTCTTGTTGCTTGTTCTTGTTCTTTGAATTCTCCCTCTTTATTTATGAAACTCTCTTTTACAATTTTAAATGAAGTTGCATTGCTTCTTGTTGTTGTTCCGTTTTGCAGATTAGCAAAAGCATTTACCATATCAAAAAGAGTTTTCTCTTCCAAATCTTTTGTTTCCTCATAGGAGATGCTGAAGACTTCATCTTGTGTAAGTTTGATCTTCTTTTGAGAGATAAAATCTTCAGAAATATCATTCGTACACGAATGAATGGTGAATAGGCTGGCTATTGCACACAAAAAATAGAATAGTTTTTTCATACTTTTAATTATTAAGTTGTGTAATGATTGTATGTTTGTTATTTTTATGGTATTGAGTGCTCTATTTCAAACTCTCCAATGAAAGTTATGTCTTCTTCTATATAAAGAAGTTCATAATGACCGGCTTTGTAACCTTTTAAATCAATTTTATAAGTTTCTTGCTCATTAGGAGTTACCATTATGTTTTGGAATATGATATTTCCTTGCTGATCTTTTACTTGGAAAGTAACTTGATTGTCGACGTTTTCAAGAAAACGAACTTCAATAGAGTGTTCGTCGAGGATGGCTTCTATCGGGCTAGAAATTGGTGTCCTTTGTGGGTAGTCCCATCTTTTGAGAACTATACACTTAGCTTTACGCTCTGATAGATTGTTAGCTTTCATTGTCATGAATGAAATACTAATAAATAATAGTACAATACTTAATCTCTTCATATCTTTAATTGTTTTCTGCAAATTTATGGAGAGTAGAGGGAGGATGCAAGTAAAGTACGTTTTTGGACGTGGACAACTAGGTATTGATAATCAGTCGTTTATGTTGTTTTACGTGGACATTATTTTATACTGTAGATTATTTCTTTAGAAAACATGATTATTATTGCATGTTTTCGATTAAATATTCATGTAATGTAGAATTATTATCTGTTAATGTTATGTCTAGTTTTCTTCTAAGTCTGAGGCGTTTTTTTCTTACTGAGTCGACTGTTATATTTAATAATTTTGCTTCAGTGTTAGTGTCGAATCCATACATGTAGAGACAACAATATAGAAAGTCTTGTTCTGATAGATCTGGGCATAGACTATATATGTATTTATGGAGACTTGGGTAGATATGTGTTATTTCATCTGAGATGAGTTTCCATTGTTTTTCTGTTATTAATGGTTTGTCATTTCTTGGTCTATTTTGATTGGCTTGGTATGTTAACTCTTTGAATAGAGGTGAGTTTTCTAGAGATTTATTTTGTAATTCCTTATAATTAGCAGTCAGAAGACTTATTTCTTCTTGCATTTTATTATAGTTCTCATTTTTTTCTTTAAATGTATCTAACAATCTTCTTTTCTTTTCCAGTTCTAATGAAACATAGAGTAAATTTGTTTTTATTTGATTTAATTCATCTCGTTGTCTTTGGATTTTTTCTTTCGCTTTTTTTCGATATAGGAGATATCCTATTATTGTCAATAATAAGGAGGCCACACAAGTAGCTGAAACGATAATATGTCCTTGTTGCTTAATCTTTAATTTGTCTATTTCTTGCTTGATTTTTAGATGATTATATTTTGATTCTATATTTAATATCTTGGATTGGTTGTCGGCATATACAATAGAATCTAACATGTTAACATATTCTTCCAAGTAAGTAAGAGCTTCCGTATAATTTTTCTCTGCATTATAGATTTGATAATATAAATAATTAATACTGCATGTGTATTCTGGATTATCTTTTGGTATGTTAAATAATAACTTTTTAGCTTTATCTATTGAATCAGATGCAGTGTATAGGTCGATCAGCGCAATATAATTAGGCATTTTGTTTTTTCCAGCTAATGCTTTGAGGAAGAACTTTTCTGCTTTATCGTATTTGTCCTGCATAGAATAGATATTGCCTAAGGCGTTACTTATTGATGCGGTAACATTAATATTACTAGTATTCGCTGCTATAGAATCGGCTATAATTAGAATATTTAGAGCATGTGATAATGAATCCATTTCTGCATATTCACGTCCTACATCTCTTAACGCACAAGCATAGCTATCCGTATTATTTTCTTTTTTGAAGTATTCGGCAGCAGTCTCATATCTTTTGATGGCTTCTGTTCGCATGAATTTCTCTCTGTACAAATCTCCTATATAGTCGTAGATATATCCGATGAGATTATTGAATTTATTCTTTTCTGCAATATCCAATGCATTTGTATATATTGACATTGCTTTATCATAATCTCCATCTGCAAAAAAGGATCGACCTAAATAAATAGAGATTTGCACTTGTTCATCCGGAGTACCATGTGAGGAATACCACTCATAAGCCCTCTCTAATTGATAAGTTGGTAAGATGGTGGTGAAAATCTCGTCTGTAATCTTTCCTGATAACATACACCAGCGTGCAAAAGTTTTGTCGTCTAGTTTTTCAGGAAATGATATGTCTTTTAGTAGATTGGATGCGCTGTCAGGATTTACGGCAATGGCTTTTTCTACTTCATTTAGCAGTCTGTTAGATGCGGATTGTTGTTTGTTGCATCCTGATAGCACTAATATATATGTTATCATTATAGCAGTACTCTTTCTCATTTGTCTGTCGTGGTTAGTTTCGTTGTAAAAGTAATCTTTATTTTCTATATTATGCTCTTTTATAGGGAGATTATTTTAGTTTGGGAAATAATAATTAGCACTGTCCATATCATACATTATATTAATTTCAAATGTGTTTTTACTTTATTAAGTTCATGTGATATAATTTAGTTATTTCCCAGCTATTAATAGACTCTTCCTTATTTATAGTGAATAGTAGTATCTGTTTACTGTTATACTGAACTATTGTTTAATCCGGCTGGAGGACGAGTGCTGTTGTCCAATCAGTCGACTACTGTCGGCTATATAGACGACTTTAGTTGTCTGCATAGCCAACTGGAGTTGTCTGATAGTGAATAGGCTGTTTGTCATTGGTGTGAAGTCGTGATTAATCAGGGTGGTTATAAGCGGGCGTGAAAAGTGTGAAGGAGGTATTTTATGCTATTTGTTCACAGCAAAAGTCTGATAACCATCTTTTTATAGTCGTGTGATGAGTGTGAAAGTTGATAATGATTCTACAAACGGATATGGATTGAAATTAACGAAAGTTGCAGATGTGTGTAAGATAAAACATCTTGCACGCATCTGCAACGGTATCTTGCACAGGTTTATACTGCTATTAATCAAATATATAAACTTTGGCTAGTGTAAGGTGCAAGATAAAATCGAACTAAAGTCTTCTGTAAAAGTGCCGGAAGTTATCCCAAAAGCTCTTTTACTTTTGCGGAAATGGCACGTCCTTCTGCAAGTCCTGCCAACTTCTTGGAGGCAACTCCCATGACCTTACCCATATCTTTGCCGCTCGTAGCACCTGTCTCTGCGATAATTTCCTTCAAAGCAGCTTCCAGTTCTTCGGCAGTCATCTGTTTCGGCAGGTATTTTTCCATAACGGCTACCTGACCCAATTCTACTTCCGCCAAATCCTGACGACCCTGTCCGATATAGATTTCAGCAGAATCTTTTCCTTGTTTTACAAGTTTCTGGATAATCTTCAGAGCTGCGTCATCTGTCAATATATCGTTAGCTCCCGGAGCTGTCTTAGCTTCGAGGAAGAACTTCTTTATATTTCTCAAGGTTTCAAGGGCTACTTTATCTTTCGCCTTCATTGCGTTTTTAATGTCTTCGCTGACTTGATCGAATAAATCCATACTATTATAATTAAATATTAAAGATTAAAAATTATAACTGAGGCCTGATTCCGCGGGGCTATAATTTTCGTTCTTAAGCTCTTTGTTTAGAATGTAATCACGCCATTATCATCCGTGGCTTCTTCCGTTGCCACTTCCTCTTCCAGTGCAGCTTTCGTCCGGATTTTGGTAAGAGTTGTCTTATCACGCATGTACGTAGGAGAATCTTCCACCATGGCGATGATATCGTCGTTGTCCAAATCTTCCATGTTGAAAAGATAGATGTGGCGGCGTTTGCGGAGACTCTTGCTTCCGATATTGCTGGCGCTTTCGCCGTATGCTTTGCGGATACGTTCCTTGTTCTTCTCTTTTTCCTCTTCCAGTTGCAGTTGGCGTTCTTCCTCTTCCTGGCTGCGTGCAGCGTGCAGGCTGTCCATTCCGGGGACGTCTTCTACACCGAATCCGGTTGCCAATACGGTGATCTTTACTTTTGTCTCCAATGAGTTGTCGATGGCAACACCCCAGATCACTTCCACTCCTTCGCGGAATTTGCTCATGAACTCGTGTATCTCGTTCATTTCTTCCATCATCAGTTCGGATGACGGGCAGAAAGAAACGTTCAACATAACCTTCTTGGCATTGAAAATATCGTTGTTGTTGAGCAGCGGAGAATGCAGGGCATCGTCGATTGCTTTCGTCACACGGTTTTCTCCTTCACCGAATCCGGTACTCATGATAGCTACTCCGCCATCTTTCAGAATAGTTTTCACATCAGCAAAGTCGAGGTTGACCGTACCACGCATGGTGATAATCTCGGCAATACTCTTGGCAGCGATGGAAAGAGTGTCATCGGCTTTGCCGAAGGCATTCATGAAGGTAAGGTCGGCGTATATTTCGCGCAGGCGTTCGTTGTTGATAACCAATAGGGCATCAACATGCTGGGCGATACGTTCGACGCCGTCCAGTGCCTGGATGATTTTCTTTTCTCCTTCGAAGATAAAAGGGATGGTGACGATGCCGACAGTCAGAATATCCATTTCCTTCGCAATGCGGGCGATGACCGGTGCAGCTCCTGTGCCGGTTCCTCCTCCCATTCCGGCGGTGATGAATACCATCTTGGTGCCGTCGTTCAGTTGGTTTCTGATATCTTCTATACTTTCTTCGGCGGCGTCGCGTGCCCGTTCGGGACGGTTGCCGGCTCCAAGCCCTTGCGTGATGCTACGGCCCAGTTGCAGTTTCACCGGGACAGGTGATTCGGCCAATGCCTGGTTGTCCGTGTTACAAAGAACGAACGTTACATCATGGATGCCTTCCCGGTACATGTGGTTTACAGCGTTACCACCACCACCACCTACACCAATCACTTTGATGATCTTCGGTGAATCTGTCGGGAAATCGAATTGTACTATCTCGTCCATATCTTGATTGAATTATGAATTACGAATTATGAATATTGATTAACAAGCGGATGACGGTTACTTCATATCGTCGTCGGAGAAGATTTCTTTCGTCAACGAGTCGATCTTGCGCTGAATCCAGCTCGGACCGGCTTCTCTTTTCCGTCTTTCTTTCTCTTCCTTTTCCTTTTGCTTGCGAAGTTTCTCCGCTTCTTTGGCAGCTAACTTGGCTTCACGCTCTTCTTCCTCTTTCTTGAGGCGGGCGATGCGCGCCTGTTCCTTCAGCTCTTGGTCGTCCTCAAACATGTCTGCGGTCCTATGCACTTCCGGCTCCGGTTTGGAGACTGACGGTGCAGGGGTAGCAACTTGCGGAGTGCTTTCAGTCAGGCAACAGTTTTGGTTACCTTCAAACAGGAGACCGAACAATGTGTTCTGTGAACCGTCTTTTTTTAGTATATTGCTGGGTGCATGGACCGTATTGCGCGGAAGTTTCGCCATCCGTATCTTTTCTATCTTGCTGCGTTTGCGCAAGGTTTCGTCCAAGTTCTTCAGGTTGGCGGCTCCTCCTGTCAGGATAAGTCCTGCCAGCAGTTTGTCTTCGTAGCCGGATAGCTGAATCTGGTTCCATACGTTGGCAATGATTTCTTCAGCACGGGCTTCGATGATATTATTAAGGTCTGCCACTTTGATGATACGGTTGTCATCGTCCAGTTTGCAGGTAGCTTCTTCCTCTTCTTCGGGGTCTTCTTCGTAGAGGGCGTCACCGTAGGCTTTTTTCAGGCGTTCGGCTTCTTCCTCTTCCATTTGCAGGGTGGTGATGTCACGCGTGATACTGTTGCCTCCCAAAGGTAATACGGTGAGGAAGCGAAGGATGTTATTCTTATATACAGAGATGGTAGTCGTATCTGCTCCGAAGTCGATCAATGCACAACCCGAACGGCGTTCGCTTTCTGTCAGTACGGCGTTGGCTGTTACTAACGGGGCGATCAGCTGGTCGGCAATGTCGATTTTTGCCTGCTGGAAGCAATGCTCCAGATTCTTGCGTACGGAAGCACGGGCAACGATGTTGAGGAAACGTCCCTCAATATGGCTTCCTACCAGACCTACCGGATTGGCTTGCAGATTATTGCCCACCTTGTATTCTTGTGGAGCTACGTCCAATATATCCATATCAACCACCGGGATGGCAATGTTTTCATCACCGATAGCGCTTACAAGTTCTTCGGATATGATGGCTTCTTCCTCCAGGTCGCGGCTTACTACATTGCGAACTGTGCGGAGTGATTGTCCGCCGATGCCTACATATACCTTGGCAATTGAGTTTTTCAACTCACCTTCCAGTCTGTTGATGATCGAGGTCAGGCTTTGCGCTGTCTTGTCCAGATTGAAAATTACTCCTTTACGAATAAACGTAGAAGAGTCTTCCTGGGCATAGGCTAATACCTGCATGCTTCCGTCACTGTTCTTTCTTCCGGCCACACCGGTTATCTTCGATGAACCAAGTTCAATAGCGGCGATAAATTCTGTTGTTGCCATATATATTTATTTACGATTTTACGATTTACAATTTACGATTGAAAAAAGATTGTTCACTCCTCATCTGTCAACTATCGATTATCAACTATTACCTACTCTCGTTTTGTGCAGATAATCTGGTTATTGAATTCGAGGTTGATGCGTGAATATTTATTCCAGCCTACCCGGTTGAGTCCTTTCTTGTAGAACTTCTTCAAACGTGCCAGTTTATCTTCAAAGTTTTCCAGTTTTCCGAGATAGACGAGATGGTCTCCCACACGCGGCACCAATTCGATGTTCTGGTCGGGCAACACGTGAATCTGTTCTATCTGGGCGTCCCAGAATTTATTATTATGCAAAAATACACCAAACTTATATAAATCCTTCATTGCAAACGACTTTTCTACGTTTCCGGTGACAATTACCCGGTGAGCGACGCATTTTGCTTCCGGTGGCATGACGGTTCCTTTGTTGTCAAGGTAGTAGTTCTGACCGTTGGAACTCATCACCCGAAGAATAGGAATACGTTGTGTCACTTCCACGCATACTTTGCCGCTGGGTGTTTTGTAACACTCGGCTTCGTCAATCAACGGATGTTTGCTTAATTCCCGTTCCAGTGACTTGGTAGAGATACGCTCCATCTTCTTCCCGATGGGGTAGATCCCTTTGTGCTGAAGGATACCTTTCAGCTCTTCTTTGGTGATGAAGCCGGCGTACGCGGTATCCTTGATAACCAATTCCATGTCACGGCAGGTCTGGTCGGCAGGCTTGCGGTTGAATGCGGTGATAGCTACGGCGAGGTAAGCTATAAGCACCAGCATGACGATGGATAGAAGGATTCTTTTAATCATAATTAAAAATTAAAGATTAAAAATTAAAATGGCTGCACTGTTTCGGACAGATGGCCGGATTATTATTTATTGATCTTCTTTTCTAATAGTTCCTTTATTTCAGGGACATAGTTGTCAATGTCTCCAGCCCCCAAAGTGATTAATACTTCAATGTTTTTATCTTTCAGAATGTTCAGTATATCTTCTTTTTTGCACATACTTTTTTCAATGCCCGGACGGAGATTATCATAAATCAGTTTGCTGGTGACTCCCGGAATCGGTGCTTCACGTGCCGGATAGATGTCTACCAGAATCACTTCGTCGAGTAGCGACAGGCTATCTGCAAAATCCTGATAGAAGTCGCGGGTACGGGTATAGAGATGCGGCTGGAAGATGGCTGTGATCTTCTTGTCCTTGTAAAGTTCGCGCATAGACAACACACTCTGCTTGATTTCAGAGGGGTGGTGGGCGTAGTCACTCAAAAAGACGATACGGTCGTTCTTGATCTTGAAGTCGAACCGGCGGTCTACTCCGCGGAAACTAGCCATGCCTCTTTTTATTTCCTCATCGGTCACCCCGTTAAGGTGTGCCAATGCCATGGCGGCTACGCCGTTTTCTATGTTGATACTAACCGGAATTCCCAGTTGGATGTCGTTGATACGGGTGTCCGGGGCAATAAAGTCGATGAATATCTCTCCGTTTCCGATACGGATGTTTTCTGCATGGAAGTCGCCCTCGTCACGTGAGTAAGTATAGACACGAACGCCCGGCTGCACTTTGGGTTGCAGGGCGATGCCTTTGCGGATAATCAGTGCGCCATCCGGTTGGATAAGCGTGGTATAATGTTCGAAACTTTCCAGGTAGGCTTGTTCTGTGCCGTAGATATCCAGATGATCGGGGTCGGTAGACGTGATTACGGTCATATAGGGCGACAGCCAGTGGAAAGAGCGGTCGAATTCATCCGCTTCAATCACCGTGTAAGGGCTTGTTTGAGAGAGCAACAGGTTGGTGCCGTAGTTCTTTGAGATTCCTCCGAGAAAAGCGGTACATTCCACGTGCGACTGGTGTAACAGATGGGCTGTCATCGTCGATGTAGTTGTTTTACCGTGAGTACCTGCCACGCACAGACCTTTGCTCGAATGTGTAATCGTTCCCAATACTTGGGCGCGTTTCTGTATTTCGAATCCGTTGTTGCGGAAATAAACGAGTTCTTCATGTTCCTGCGGAACGGCGGGCGTGTATATGACTAACGTGCTTTCCTTGTCTTTGCAGGCTTCGGGAATCAGGTCGACGTTTTCTTCATAATGTATTTGTGCACCTTCAGCGATCAGGGTTTCAGTCAATGGAGTAGGGGTACGGTCGTATCCGGCTACTGCCTTTCCTTTAAAGAGGAAGTAACGTACAAGTGCACTCATACCGATGCCGCCGGCACCTACGAAATAGACTGATTTTATCGTTTCTATATTCATTTCTTCTGTTTTTTTATTTTAGTACGGATTACGTCATTTGATCCCGAGGGCTATGCCGCTACTTCACTTTGTGCAATCCGATAATCTATTTGTCTATTCTTTACTCCTGTTTATCAGTTCTTCACTTCTGCCAGCTTGATGACCTCCTGTGCGATGATTCTCGCAGAATCGGGCAAAGCCAGTTTAGCGATATTCTCTGTCAGTTCTTTCAGCTTCTGTTCGTCATTGACGGTGGATAATGCTACATCCATCAGGGTTGTTCCCGCTTCACTGTCTTTGACGTAGATAGCTGCCTGTTTGTCCACCAATGCTAAGGCATTCTTTGTTTGGTGATCTTCCGCCACATTGGGCGAAGGCACTAAGATAACAGGTTTATGTAACAGGCAGAATTCTGAAATAGAACCTGCTCCCGCACGGGAAATAACAAGATCGGCGGCTGCATAAGCGGCTGCCATGTCTTTGATGAAATCCGTTACATATAAATTCGGAAGTGTTCCTGCCGCTTTTACAGCTTCTTTCACTTGCGGGTAATAGTATTTGCCTGTTTGCCAGATGAATTGCACATCCGTATTTTCTTTGATGGTTGCCAGTCCGGAGATCAGCGTATTGTTGATGGTACGTGCACCCAGACTGCCGCCTACAATCAGAATCGTCTTTTTACCCGGTTGTAAGTTGAAAGAACGCAATGCTTCTTCTTTAGACGGCATATCCTTTGTCAGGTTTTGGCGGACAGGATTCCCCGTCATGATAATCTTGTCGGCAGGGAAGAACTTTTCCATTCCGTCATAAGCTACACAGATCACCTTTGCTTTCTGTGCCAGAAGTTTATTGGTAACTCCGGCATAAGAGTTTTGTTCCTGAATTAATGTCGGTATTCCCATCATTCCGGCAGTCTTTAGTGTCGGTCCGCTTGCATATCCGCCTACGCCTACCGCCACTTGCGGACGGAAGTCCTTGATAACTTTGCGTGCTTTCCACTGGCTGCGCATCAGTTTTATCAATACAGATACATTTTTCCATAAACGTTTGCGGTCGAACCCGGCTATCGGAAGCCCGATAATCCGGTAACCTGCGTCGGGAACCCGTTGCATTTCCATACGTCCTTCAGCACCAACAAAGAGAATTTCTGCGTCGGGGCGTAACTCTATTATAGCGTTTGCGATAGAGACGGCAGGAAAGATATGCCCTCCTGTTCCTCCACCGCTGATGATAATTCTAAGTTCTTTTTCCATCATAATGTTTTTCTTCTGTCTTTCTCAACGTTTACCGCTCATTGTTACTGCTGTCATGCTCATCCTCAAACTTGGCATCGCTGTTCAGAATCTGTGCTGTCGGTTCGGCGGCAGTCTGTGCCTCGGAACTTGCTGCTGCATCCGCTTCTAATTGCAGTTGGATCTGTGCATCGTGCGCTTTCTGTTCTTCCAGATGAGCGGTATATCGGCTTACGCTTAATATCATACCAATATAAGCGCAGTTGATTAACGTACTTGTACCTCCTTTGCTGACCAAAGGCAGGGGCTGTCCCGTGACGGGGAATAATCCGACGGCAACCATCATATTCAGTATTGCCTGCGATACTAATAGCAGCGCAATACCCATGACGAGAAAGGCAGGGAAGGTCCGCTCGCATTTCTGGGCGATTCGTCCGGCTCGCATCAGCAACCATAGATAGAGGAACACCACAAATATTCCTCCTACCAGTCCCATTTCTTCAATCACAATCGCAAAGATAAAATCGGAGAATGCCTGACTAAGGAAGTCACGCTGTATCGAGTTTCCCGGACCTTTGCCGACTACATGGCTGGTAGCAATGGCGATGCGTGCATGCGCAATCTGCGCGTCTTTGTCAATATCAAACTTGGCAGCCGGTACTTCCTCTTTCTCAAAGAAGCCGGAAATACGATTCTGCCATGTTTCGAAGCGGTGAAGTCCCGGAGTGTTATGCAGTGTTTTGGCGGGAATAGCCATCAGTACACCGACGGCAACACCGCCCGCAAGCGCCAATATACCCAACATTCCGAACAGTTTCTTCGCAGATACCCGCCCGATGAACATCATCAGGAAGACCACTCCGAAGAGTAGCATCGCTGTCGAAAGGTTTTCCGGCGCGATGAGCAGAAATACCAGTCCGGTGAGGATCATGATATATTTGAAGGCGTTCGGGTTGGCTCCGTATTCGTCCTGCCTTTTGGACAGGATGAATGAGACGGCAATGATAACCGCCATCTTTGCCAATTCCGAGGGCTGGAACTGTAATCCCATAAAGGTCATCCAGCGGGCTGCCCCGTTGACACGGTCCCCTGTGATGATACCCATCAGCGTGACAAACGCCAATAGAACCAGAGAAACCGGATACAGAAAGACCGGAAATACCTGGAACCATTTGTAGGGAACATTATGCAGAAACACTACTACCACAGCACCTACCATCAGGATGATGGAGTGTTGTGTAATCGGTCCCCAATGGTCGCCACTTTTGTAAGTCAGCGTCGACGCTGCCGAGAACACCTCGATAATAGAGATGAGGCAGAGACAGAGGAAGATAATCCAGATTACCTTGTCACCTTTGAATATGTTCTTTAATAAATCCAATCTTGTAGCAATTTAAAAAATTAATAATTAGAAATTAAAGGGCACGGACACATTCCTTAAACTGGTCGCCACGGTCTTCATAGCTCTTGAAGAGGTCGAAAGAGGCGCAGCAGGGGCTCAATAATACCGTTTCACCTTTCTTTGCCAGTTTGTAGGCAGCTTCTACGGCGTCCTTCATTCCGGTTTGTACGTCTGCTACGGGCAGGCCGAAACGATCGAAGAATTCGTGAAGCTTTTCGTTATGAAGCCCAAGGTATACCAGTGCCGAACACTTTTCGCGTACCAGGTCTTCAATTTCAGTATAGTCGTTGCCTTTATCTTTACCACCGAGAATCAATACTGTTTTGGTAGTCATGCTTTGCAGGGCATACCAGCAGGAGTTGACATTCGTTGCTTTAGAGTCGTTAATGAAATCAATTCCGCGGACACGTGCCACCTTTTCCAACCGATGTTCTACTCCCTTGAAGTCGGAGAGGGCTTTACGGATGTTTTCTTTGGCGATGCCGGCAAGGTTTGCCGAGATGCCGGCGGCTAAAGAGTTGTATAGGTTATGTTGTCCTGTCAGAGCCAGTTCCTCCTGCTCCATGTTGAAGGCAATCGGTTCGGTGATTTTCACTTCGTGATCTTCTACGTATGCGATAGCTCCATCTTCTTTTACAGCGGCAAAAGGATACAGGTGAGCTTTCAGACCGTGTTTCGCCAGTTCCTGTTTGATGATCGGGTCGTCATTCCAGAAGATGAAAGCATCGTCCGGAGTTTGGTTTTGGGTAATGCGGAATTTAGCGTCGATGTAATTCTGCATACAGTGGTCGTAGCGATCAAGATGGTCTGGAGTGATGTTCATCAATACGGCGATGTTTGCACGGAAGTTATACATATTATCCAGCTGGAAAGAGCTAAGTTCGATAATATAATAGTCATGGTAATCTTCGGCTACCTGCAAAGCAAGACTTTTGCCGATGTTGCCTGCCAAACCTACGTTCAGACCTGCGCTTTTGAAAATATGGTAGATCAGGGAAGTCGTTGTAGTCTTCCCGTTAGAACCTGTAATACAGATCATTTTGGCATCAGTATAGCGTCCGGCAAACTCAATCTCAGAGATCACCGGTGTGCCTTGAGCTTTCAGTTTCAGGATGATCGGGGCATCATTCGGGATACCGGGGCTTTTGATAACCTCGTCGGCATTCAGAATGAGTTCTTCGGTATGGTGTCCTTCTTCCCAGGCAATATGATGGCTGTCGAGAAGTTCCTTGTACTTGTCCTTGATGGCGGACATGTCCGAAACAAACGTCTCAAATCCTTTGACTTTTGCGAGTACGGCTGCACCTGCGCCGCTTTCGCCAGCTCCTAAAATTACAATTCTTTTCATCTACAATAATGTGCCCTTGTTTTCTAATCGACTGATTTATCTATTAGCTGCGCACATCTTTTAAAAGTTAATAATCGGGTTAATACTCTCTATCTTATTTTTAGCGTTATAATTGTTATTGCTGCCAATACAATGGTTACAATCCAGAAACGGACAGTAATCTTTGATTCGTGGAACAGTTGGTCGGGCTTGGTGAATTTCACCGTACATCCCGGTTCAATCAGACTCATCGAAGTACGGAAATGATCGTGAATTGGTGTGCGCTTGAACAAACGTTGTTTTACACCTTTCCGCTTTCCTGCCTTATAATAAGCCCGTTGCAGGATTACCGACAGATTTTCTACCAGAAATACACCGCAAAGAATCGGTATCAGCAACTCTTTGTGGATGATGATGGCGAACACGGCGATGATACCGCCAATGGTGAGGCTACCTGTGTCTCCCATAAATACTTGTGCCGGATAAGCGTTGTACCATAAGAAACCGATAAGCGCACCGATGAAGGCACAGATATAGATTACCAGTTCTTCCGAGCCCGGAATATACATGATGTTCAGATAGCCTGCGAACTCGATATGCGACGATACGTACGCCAATATTCCTAGCGTCGCACCGATAATGGCCGAGTTTCCGGCCGCCATTCCGTCCATACCGTCATTGAGGTTGGCCCCGTTTGATACGGCGGTAACCACGATGATTGTAACGATGACGAACAAGATCCATCCGGCTGTTTGTGCATGCTCGCCCATGAAAGAAACCAGATCGGCATAATCAAGGTTATTGCTCTTGAAAAAAGGAATCGTTGTCTGGGTCGATTTCAGGTCATTCGTTCCATGTATCACTTCCATCTCCTGTCCCGGATTATGAACTTCGATATTTTCGCGAATCACTACGTCCGGACTAAGATACAGAGTCATTCCGACAATTAAACCTAAACCGACCTGACCGATAATCTTGAACTTGCCATGCAAACCCTCTTTGTCTCTTTTGAAGATTTTGATGTAGTCGTCTGCGAATCCGAGTGATCCCAGCCATACGGTGGTAATCAGCATCAGTATCATATATATATTATGCAGTTTACCCAACAACAAACAAGGGATCAGGATGGCTACAATGATGATAACACCTCCCATGCTCGGTACGCCTACTTTGTTGACGCCGAACGGGTCTGTTTTAGCATCACGCTGCGTTTCTGTGATTTGTTTCCTTTTGAGTAGGTTGATGAACTTATCTCCCCAGATACTTGAAATAAGTAACGCGAGGATAACCGCCATCAAAGCACGGAATGAAGTATATCCGAACATTCCCGCTCCTGGAAAATTGAGCTTCTGCAGCCATTCAAATAGATAATATAACATAAATAACTTGCCAATTTATTGATGTGTTGCTATGCCGCTTCTGCCGGATGAATACCGGAGCCAGTCGGCATATTAGCACAATCTATTCATTATTTAAAAATTTCTTTGAGTACTTCTTTATCGTCAAAATGATGTTTTACTCCTTTTATCTCCTGGTAATTCTCGTGTCCTTTTCCGGCGACGAGGATTACATCTCCTTTTTCTGCCAGCATGCAAGCCGTGCGAATCGCTTCTTTACGGTCGGCAATGCTTAGCGTTTTCTTCATGTCCTCCGCATCCAGTCCGGCGAGCATGTCGTTGATGATGTCTTGCGGCTCTTCGAAGCGCGGATTGTCTGAAGTGATGATGACGCGGTCACTGGCCTTGGCAGCTTCCTTTGCCATGATGGGGCGTTTACCCTTGTCACGGTTACCGCCGGCACCTACCACTGTAATCACTTTTCCTTTTCCTTCAAGCACTCCATGTATAGCATTCAATACATTAATAAGAGCATCCGGAGTATGCGCATAATCTACAATCGCTGTAACTCCCTGCGGCGAACGGACCGCGTCGAAGCGTCCGGCTACCGGATGAAGCGTGCTAAGGGCTACAAGCACCTCTTCTTCTTTCTTGCCTAACAGAACGGCTGCCCCGAATACTGCCAGCAAATTGGAAGCATTGAACTTACCGATAAACTGAACTGCCAACTCATGGTTGTTGAAGTCGAGCAACATCCCTTCAAAATGAGACTCCAACACCCGCCCTTTAAAATCACAAAGGCTTCTCAATGAATAAGTATGGACTTTAGAACGTGTGTTCTGTGTCATCACCAGTCCGTTCTTATCGTCAAGATTGGTCAGACTGAACGCATTCTTGGGCAGCTCGTCAAAGAACTTCTTCTTCGCTTTCAGATAGTTCTCTACCGTTTTATGATAGTCGAGATGGTCGCGGGTCAGATTGGTAAAGATACCTCCTGCAAACTTTAGTCCACTGATACGTTTCTGCGCAATAGAGTGTGAACTGACTTCCATGAAAACATATTTGCATCCTTCATCCGCCATTCGTCCCAATAGACGGTTCAGCGTGATGGGATCAGGCGTGGTATGCTCTGTCGGAATCGGCTCATCGTCGATATAATTGCAAACAGTAGAAATCAATCCTACCTTATATCCGAAATAACGGAATGTATTATATAATAAGGTAGCGATTGTTGTTTTTCCGTTCGTTCCGGTAACGCCAACCAATTCCATTTTGGAAGTCGGGTCGCCGTAGAAAGTAGTAGCAATCTTTCCTACCGCATCTTCACTGTCTTTTACTTGTATATAAGTGATCCCCGCAACAGGCTCTTCCGGCATATTCTCACAAAGAATAGCGGTAGCTCCTTTAGCTATGGCAGCAGGTATGTAGGCATGACCGTCGGCTTGCGTGCCGCGCATTGCCATGAATAGTTGGCCGGCTTCCACTAGACGGGAGTCAATATTGACTCCGGTGATTTCTATGTCTGAATCTCCGGCTACCTCTACCGGTTGGATCGCTTTCAGTAACTCCTTTAATAACATCACTCTATTTAATTTTTAATCTTTAATTTTTACTTTAGCGTCAGCGTCACCGTCTGTCCCTTCTTTACGATGGTCCCGTTGGCTATCGACTGGCTTTTTACTTTGCCCACTCCGACCAGATTGACTTTCAATCCTTTACTTTCCAACAAGTAGACAGCATCTTTCGCTCCCATTCCTATTACACTCGGCACAAAATTCTGCATATTGCTCCGGCTTTCAAGAACCACAGCTTGCGGGGCGGAGTGTGTATTTCCCCACACTTCTTTTCCCGAATCGGCTACTTTTCCCTGTATATTAATCTCCAGCTCTTCCAACACCCGTTGTGTTTCGCGCATCTCTCCGGCTTTTACATTCGGAATGACTACGGAATTGGTATCAATCGCGTTGGTAAGCGGCAATCGCAGGTCTTTGGCATACACTCTTTCTGCAATCTTGCTGAATACACTACCTGCCATCAAACCTCCCGAAGCCGGCAAACCCGGTTTCTGAATAGAGACAATCATACTATATTTAGGCGCCTCTGACGGGAAATATCCGCAGAAACTAACCAGGTAGTTCGTTCTTCCCGTCTTGTATCCGGCTGCTCCTTGTGAAATCTGTGCTGTTCCCGTTTTACCTGAAACGTGGAACTGCTTGCTTCCCGCAGGCTTGGCAAGTCCTTCACCGACCACTTTCCGGAGTATTTCACGAATCTGTGCCAGGGTCTTATCCGAACAGATTTTAGGATTGATAACTTCCGTCGGGTATTCTTTCACGACTTCCCCGTCTTTTATGGCAGCTTTAACAAACTTCGGACGCACGCTGACTCCATTATTGGCTATTCCATTGTAGAATGTAAGAATATTGATCGGAGGAACCTGTGTCTCGTATCCGATACTCATCCACGGCAAAGTGGTCTTCGCAAAATAACGTTCTTTCGGACCACGGATATTCGGCTTTCCTTCTCCTGAAATCTGCAGGTGGAGCGGTTGGTCAATACTCATCCGTTTCAATCCGTCTACGAACTTCTGTGGATTGCTGCCATAGAAATGATCTATAATATAAGAGGTACCGACGTTGGACGAAACTCCCAGAATTTCAGTAACAGTCAGCTTTCCATATCCTCCACGGTGCCAGTTGTGGTCTTTCATGACACGTCCGTACATTGGCATCTGTCCGTTGCCGGTGTCTACCACATAGTCCGGAGTGATCTTGCCGTCTTCAAGAGCTACCATGATAGAGGCCGTCTTGAAAGTAGACCCCGGTTCAAGCATATCGCTGATGGCATTGTTGCGCATTTCGTAATATCCGCCGTCTTTGCCTTGCATCATGTTGACGATAGCCTTTACTTCTCCGGTAGCTACTTCCATCAATACCACCACGCCTACACTGGCATTCAGCTCTTTCAACTTGTCCACCAATGCTTTCTCGCAAATATCCTGCATACCTACGTCGATGGTACTAATAAGATCACAACCGTCAACCGGTGGCACATCAACAATATTCAGGTATTTGTTCATTACCTTCTGGCGGTGCGTCAGTCCGTCCCGTCCTTTCAGGATGGTGTCGAAAGCAAGTTCGATGCCATTTCTGGCTCCTTTGGCAGTATCTGCATACACATCTCCCAGCGTACGGGCAGCCAGTGAACCGAAAGGTTTCTTGCGCTGATTGTAAGCCTGTTCTTTGAATCCGCCTTTATAGCGGTTCAAACAGAATACAGGCAGTCTCTTTACCTCTTTATATTGTATATAGGAGATACGTTTCGGATAAATCAGATAATTGCGGCTTTTTGCCTGGCGTCCTTTCTTGAGGTGTGCCTTGAATTGAGCCGCACTCTTGTCCGGGAATATCTTGTGAAGTCCGATACAGATTGAATCCATATTGGCATTGAGGATGGAATCCCGGCGTGCCTGATCTTTCTGCCTGCGTTTTTCATCCTTTTCACCGGACATAAAGTCCATATATATTCTGTACTCGGGCAGAGAGCTGGCCATCAGTTTACCGTCAGAAGAAATAATGTTTCCACGATTAGGTTTTACCGTCACATTCTCTTTTACGAAACGGTCAGCCACATCCTGCCAGTATTGTCGTTCGGCAAACATGGTGATGCCTGCTTTTACAACAATAGCTACTCCTATCAACGCCATCAACAGGATGACGAAGAAGTAACGGGTCATTATGTTCTTTTTATTAACTGCCACAGTATTTGTCTTTTAAACGCTTAACTATCATTTATCAACTATCCGCTATCATCTATTTAATAAGGTAAGGAGGATTGGTTGATGTTTGCAAATCGCTTTCCTTACTCGATATATAATCTTCAATGCGTGACTGGCGGCTCTTTTCCATCAGCTCCGAGCTGCGAGTCAGTGCATCGTATTTAATGTCTGTCAATTCCTTTTTCAGCCGGTCTATTTCGATCTGTTGCTGTTGACTGGCATAACGATTGTGAATGTAGAAGATGATGAATACCATGATAAGTACCAGCAACTTCGTTTGACGGCGGAAAAAATCGGTAGCCAGAATGTCTCCACCCAGAATACTCTTCAGAGAGGTGCGTTTTTTCTTCTTGCCCTCTTCTGTTTTCTTATTTACTACTTCTTCTTCCATATCTTTCTATTTCTTTTCTGCAATTCGTAATTTGGCACTTCTCGACCGTGGGTTTCGTTCTATTTCTGCTTCATCGGGAACGATTACCTTATTGTTGACAAGCCGGAAAGGCGTTTGCAAATTTCCGAAGAAGTCGGTTTCTGCTTTTCCTTCTATGTTTCCTGTCTTCATGATGTTTTTCACCATGCGGTCTTCCAATGAATGATAAGTAATTACCACCAGTCTGCCGCCCGGCTTTAAAGCTTTCGTTGCTGCCTGTAACATCTCCTTCAGCGCTTCCATCTCTTGATTTACTTCGATCCGTAGCGCCTGGAACACTTTTGCCAGCTCTTTCTTTTCGCGTTCACGACCGAAAAGCGGTTTGATGATTTCCAGAAACTCGCCGATGGTCCGGATGTATTGTCCGCTTCTGGCTTTGACAATGACAGAAGCCAGTTTGCGGCTGTTTTTCAGCTCTCCGTACAGGTAGAGGAGGTTTGCAAGACGTTCTTCCTCGTAAGTATTCACGATGTCTGCTGCTGTAATTCCGGCACGCTTGTTCATACGCATATCCAGCGCTCCGTCAAAACGGAAAGAAAAGCCGCGTTCGCTATCATCGAAATGATGGGACGATACGCCGAGGTCAGCCAGGATCGAATCCACCTGTTCAATGTCGTGGTAGCGCAGGAAATTTTGCAGGTAACGGAAGTTGCTGCGCACAAAGATGAAATGAGGGTCGTTGACAATGTTCCTTTCAGCGTCCTCGTCTTGGTCGAATCCCAGCAGGCGTCCGCCTTCTCCGAGTCGTGAAAGTATTTCGCGCGAATGTCCCGCTCCTCCGAATGTAACGTCTACATACGTTCCGTCCGGCTGGATATTCATCCCGTCAACGCTTTCTTTCAGCAATACAGGTACATGATATGTCAATTCATCTTTCTCCATCTTGTCTATTATCATCGTTCATAATTTCTTCTAATGCTGCACCGAACTCTTCGGGCGACATGAAAGGCTGTTCTGCCCGCTCTTTCGCCCAGATCTCTATCTTGTTGTCGATGCCGATAAAGCGTATATCCCCATGGATGCTGCAAATCTGCAAATATCGTTTCGGGATTAATATACGTCCGTTGCTGTCAGGTGTCACCACTTCAACGTCGCTCACAAACTGTCTGAAAATGAGTTGGTGTTTGCTGTTCCATTTGTTCAGCCTGCTGCGAAGCTCGTTCAACTCCTCGTTCCACACGCTCTCGGGGTACAGGGTCAAACAGTCCTGAAATACGTCTTTGCGCATAATAAGCCTTTCTTCGGAAGCTGCTTGTAGCTGCTTCCTGAAGGTAGCGGGTATGAACACCCTTCCTTTGGCGTCCGCCCTGGCTTCAATATTTCCTAAAAAACGTATCATTACCTTATTATAATAAGCGACCGTAAAAGTATGAAATTCCCCACAATTCCCCACAACTTTCCATAAAAAACTTTCAGAGAAGTTTTCAACAGAATGTTAAATGTCTATTTGCTTGAAAATGATGCGGCTTTGAGAGTAGTCTGCTGGTGGGGGAGTTATGGCAGTAAAACGGGAAAAAATGTCTGTATAGGTGAATTTTAAATAATAGGGTAGTGAAGACTTCTTTTGATGCAATAGGAATTTGTCCGACACCCGGGTCTCATCATACCTGACACCCGGGTGTCAGACCCATTGAGACCCGGGTGTTGTAGGTGTTGAGACCCGGGTGTTGTGCAACTAATCTTAGTACTAAAAGAAAAGGCAGAATATACCGGAGTATTTCTGCCTTTTAATCATTATCAAAACTAAAATCTGTATTAAAGAAATATGTGATCTGAGATCACCAATTTATATAGTTAAGGTCTAGCGGAAGTCTTTCAATTCTTCCTGTAATTTCTGGCGCGTGAAGAAAATACGGCTTTTTACTGTACCTAGCGGGAGGTTCAGCTTTTCCGCAATCTCACGGTATTTGAATCCTGAAACGTGCATGGCGAACGGAACTCTGTATTCTTTGGGGAGTTTGTTGACTACACGGTGCATCTCTTTCAGGTCGTATGCTCTTTCTGTACTTTCTGAACTTCCGTCTTGTGGTAAATTCAGATGATAAAGATTATCCGTCTGATCGACAAATGTCTGGTCGCGAACTACCTTGCGGTAGTTGTTGATGAATATGTTGCGCATGATGGTATACATCCATCCTTTGAAATTTGTATCAGGGGTATATTTATCTTCATTATCTAATGCTTTTAATGATGTCTCCTGCAACAAATCGTTTGCTTCTTCACGGTCAGTTGTCAGTTTGTAAGCGAAGCGTAGTAATTCATCTTGTACTCCTACTAAATCTTTTCTGAAGCTTAAACTTTTCATATGTGTTGCTTTTTAAAGGTGAATATTCGTTTGTTATTTTCGATGTTGCAAGTTTACGTGAATTTCTGAAACCTGATAGGGGGAAATCCGACGTTTTTATACCCGAAAACTATCTTCGGATAGTTTTTAGGTTGTTTTTGATAGTTTTTGGGTGGTATTTTTTTATCTTCTGAACTTAAATCCTGCATTTTCTACCAAATTATTGCGATTAATAAAAAAGAACCGTTAATTTTGTGCCATCATTTTTATTTGAAAAGAATGACTGATGACTCTTTATTTTTGATTGATGTCGATAAGATACTTCGGACAAAGGCTCCGAAGCATTATAAGTACATCCCTAAATTCGTGGTTTCTTATCTGAAGAAAATTGTTCATCAGGATGAAATTAATGTATTCCTGAATGAGTCGAAGGGTAGATTGGGTGTGGACTTTCTGGAGGCATGTATGGATTTTCTGGATGCGAAAGTGGACGTGAAAGGCATTGAAAATTTGCCTAAGGATGGTCTGTATACTTTTGTTTCTAATCATCCGTTAGGCGGACAGGACGGTGTTGCGCTTGGTTATGTGTTAGGAAAACACTATGATGGGAAAGTGAAATACCTGGTGAATGATCTATTGATGAATCTTCGCGGGTTAGCTCCCCTTTGTATTCCTATTAATAAAACCGGCAAACAGGTAAAAGACTTCCCGAAAATGGTGGAGGCGGGATTCCAGTCCGATGATCAGCTGATAATGTTTCCTGCCGGACTGTGTTCGCGTCGTCAGAATGGAGTCATTCGTGACCTGGAATGGAAAAAGACATTTATAGTAAAAAGCATACAAGCAAAACGTGATGTAATACCTGTGCGTTTCGGCGGTAGAAATTCTGATTTCTTTTACAACCTGGCAAATATATGCAAGGCATTGGGTATTAAGTTTAACATCGCTATGTTGTATCTTGCGGATGAAATGTTTAAGAATCGCCACAAAACTTTTACTGTCACTTTTGGCAAACCCATACCTTGGCAGACTTTCGATAAATCGAAAACCCCTGCACAGTGGGCTGAATACGTAAAAGATATTGTTTATAAACTGTAACTGATAGAACAACTATAACAAGGAATATGGAAGAGATTATTAAACCGGTAAGCAAAGAACTGCTGAAGGCAGAATTGACGGAAGACAAACGCTTACGAATGACGAATAAGAGTAATAATCAGATTTATATTATTACTCATCAGAATGCTCCTAATGTAATGAGAGAAATTGGTCGTTTGCGTGAAATAGCTTTCCGTGCTGCTGGTGGAGGAACTGGTCTGTCAATGGATATCGATGAATATGATACGATGGAGCATCCTTATAAGCAGTTGATCGTATGGAATCCGGAAGCGGAAGAAATTCTGGGTGGTTACCGGTATCTGCTTGGTACGGACGTGCGTTTTGATGAAAAAGGCGCGCCAATTCTGGCAACTTCCCACATGTTTCATTTTTCTGATGCTTTTATTAAGGAATACCTGCCGCAGACAATTGAGTTGGGGCGTTCGTTTGTTACGTTAGAATATCAGTCTACCCGTGCCGGAAGCAAAGGATTGTTCGCTTTGGATAACCTGTGGGATGGGTTGGGAGCGTTGACCGTAGTTATGCCGAATGTGAAATACTTCTTTGGCAAAGTGACCATGTATCCTAGCTATCATCGTCGTGGCCGTGATATGATTCTTCATTTCCTTAAGAAACATTTTTATGACAAAGAGAAGCTTGTTACTCCGATTGAGCCTCTGCAGCTTGAGACTTCCGAAGAAGAGTTGAACGCATTGTTCTGCAAGAATACTTTTAAAGAGGACTATAAAATATTGAATTGTGAAATCCGTAAATTGGGATATAATATTCCTCCGTTGGTAAATGCGTATATGAGTTTAAGCCCTACGATGCGCATGTTCGGAACAGCAGTCAATTACGAGTTCGGTGATGTGGAAGAAACCGGTATCCTGATTGCTGTAGACGAGATTCTTGAAGATAAACGAATTCGACACATCCAGACGTTTATTGAAAGCCATCCGGATGCGTTGAGGTTGTCTTCTTGTGAAGGGGAAGAGGTTTTTACTCCTAAAGTGGTTACACCGCAGGCAGACTGTTCCCGTTAATTTTACGATAAAGATCAAGAGCAAAGACGTCGGTCATTCCCGATATATAATCAAGTACCGCCTGTATTCTTTCATAGAGTACGGGCGATTTTATATTGTATTGGCTGGAAACTCGGTCGATCAGGAGTTTGGAATAAGCTTCTTCCGGTGAGGTTACAGCATCTATCATTAATTCAAGCAGGGTGCTGATGACGCGAAAACCGGCCAGCTCAATATCCAGTACGTCCCGCGAACGGTAAATTTTCTTCATGGATACCTCGGCGCAGTGTTTATAGGCTGCCGCCGGACGTTCGGCAATACGTTTGATGAGTGTTCCCTCGAATGTACCGGATAACAGTTCCTGTTCATGATCCACAAAGACACGAGTGCACTCCCGGATCAGTAAACCGATAACGGAAGAACGCAAATAAGCGATTTGTTCATTGATGTCGTTGACAATCTGGAATGTTTTCCGGAGATGCCCCTGTCGTTCTTCGCTGAAATAGGACATTAACAGTTCCTTGGTTTCTTCTGTGGTGAGAAGCTTCAGCTTGTATGCATCCTCAATATCCATCATTTGGTAACAGATGTCGTCCGCAGCTTCAACTAAATAGACTAATGGATGGCGTGCGTACTTTAAAGGATGCTCGTTGAGCAGAGTCAGCCCTAATTCGGTTGCTATTTTTTGGAAGCTTTCTTCTTCGCTGACGAAGAAACCAAACTTCGATTTGGTACCCGCAAGACTCGATGAAAAGGGATATTTCACGATAGAAGCCAGAGTGGTATATGTCAGGACGAATCCGCCTTTGCGACGTCCTTCAAACTGATGTGTCAGTATCCGGAATGCATTTGCATTTCCTTCAAAATGTGTCAAATCTTCCCATTCCATCGGAGAAAGTTGCTCACCGTTCGGCTGTTTCTCTTTCAGACGCAGCCCTTTCCCTTCGGAGAAAAAGGTGGAAATGGCTTGCTCGCCTGAATGGCCGAAGGGCGGATTGCCCAAATCGTGTGCCAGGCAAGCGGCAGCAACGACAGAGCCGATCTCCGGCAGGAAAGAATCCTGAAGTTCCGGTTGACGTTCCAGAAGCGCTTTGGCTACATCATTGCCGAGTGAACGGCCGACGCTGGAGACTTCAAGGCTGTGTGTAAGCCTGTTGTGCACAAAAACGCTGCCCGGTAGAGGGAATACTTGCGTTTTGTTCTGTAATCTGCGGAAAGGAGCCGAAAAAATGAGACGGTCATAGTCCCGTTGAAACTCCGATCGATTTTCCTGTCGCTCTTCATGGAATTCTTCCATTCCGAAACGTTTAGCTGATATTAATTGGTTCCAATTCATCATTATTGTTTACGATTTAGCTGTTTACCATTCGCAAATTGGCTGCAGGTACATTATTTAACTGCAAACTTAACTATTTTTCAGTTCAAAATGTGTATTTTCGCCCGTTAAATAGTAAACATGCATTTATGAATATTCAAGTTATCAATAAATCGAAGCATCCGCTTCCGGCTTATGCCACCGAATTGTCCGCAGGAATGGATATCCGTGCTAATCTTTCTGAACCTATCACACTGGAACCGTTGCAACGTTGTCTGGTGCCGACAGGATTGTATATCGCCCTGCCGAAGGGATTTGAGGCGCAAGTCCGTCCACGTAGCGGACTGGCGATAAAGAAAGGTATCACAGTACTTAATTCTCCGGGTACGATTGATGCGGATTATCGTGGAGAGGTTTGTATCATTTTAGTCAATCTCTCGTCCGAGGCTTTTGTTATTGAAGATGGCGAACGTATCGCGCAGATGGTGATAGCAAAGCACGAACAGCCTGTATGGAAGGAAGTGGAAGTGTTGGATGAAACGGAACGCGGAGCCGGTGGCTTCGGACATACCGGAGTATGATGAATGCTTAATCGAAAAATAGAATGAAGATAAAAATAGGATGGCTGTTCGTGACGGTGTTAGCGCTCACTTCGTGTGGGGGAACCCGTTCTATGCGTACAGCAAAAACAGCAGTGAAGGCGGATGCATCCTTTTCGGTAAAAGAATCATTGATTCCTGCTGAACAACAGCGTAAATATGACTACTTCTTTTTGGAAGCCATGCGGATGAAAGAAAAGAATGAGTATGATGCGGCATTTGGCTTGTTACAGCATTGCCTGGATATCAACCCGAACGCTTCTTCGGCGCTTTATGAAATATCGCAGTATTATATGTTCCTCCGCCAGGTGACGCAAGGGCAGGCGGCTTTGGAGCAGGCGGTGGCTTTTGCTCCTGATAATTACTGGTATAGCCAGGGGCTGGTCAGCCTGTATCAGCAACAGAACGAGTTGGATAAGGCTGTAACGTTGCTTGAAAAAATGGTAACCCGTTTCCCGTCAAAGCAGGAGCCTTTGTTCAGTCTTCTTGATATTTACAGTCGTCAGGAGAAATATAATGATGTCATTTCTACATTGAACCGTTTAGAGAAACGTTTGGGTAAGAATGAACAGCTTTCTATGGAGAAATTCCGTATTTATCTTCAGATGAAAGATGATAAGAAAGCATTTCAGGAAATAGAAAGTCTGGTGCAGGAATATCCGATGGACATGCGTTATCAGGTGATATTGGGAGATGTGTATCTTCAGAATGGAAAAAAGCAGGAAGCTTATGATGCATATCAGAAGGTGCTGGCTGTAGAGCCTGACAATCCGATGGCTCTTTTTTCAATGGCTTCTTATTATGAACAGACCGGTCAGAAAGAGTTGTATCAACAGCAGCTGGATACTTTGTTGCTGAATAAGAAGGTGACTTCAGATACCAAAATCAGTGTTATGAGACAGGTGATTGTGGAAAACGAGCAGTCGTCTGCTAAAGATAGTACTCAAGTGATTGCCTTGTTCGACCGGATGATGAAGCAGGAAATGGATGATCCGCAGATTCCAATGCTTTATTCTCAATATCTGTTATCGAAGAATATGGAAAAGGAGGCTGTTCCGGTATTGGAGCAGGTGGTTGATTTGGATCCTACCAATAAGGCGGCTCGTCTGATGCTGGTTAGTGCGGCGGTGAAGAAGGAAGACTACAAGCAAATTATCAAAGTTTGTGAACCGGGTATTGAGGCCACTCCTGATGCGTTGGAACTTTATTATTATCTGGCTATTGCATATCATCAGGCAGAACAAACGGATAGTGTATTGAGTGTTTGCAACAGAGCATTGGAACATGTAACTGCCGATACCAGAAAAGAAGTTGTTTCGGATTTCTATTCAATTATGGGGGATATTTATCATACCAAGAAACAGATGGCGGAGGCTTATGCCGCTTACGATTCGTCTTTGGTGTACAATCCTTCCAATATTGGTGCATTGAATAACTATGCTTATTATCTGTCTGTGGAACGTCGTGATTTGGACAAGGCGGAGGAGATGAGTTATAAAACGGTGAAAGCCGAACCTAATAATTCGACCTATCTCGATACTTACGCATGGATTCTTTTTGAAAAGGGAAACTATGCCGAAGCCCGTATCTATATTGATAATGCAATGAAGAATGACGGCGAGAAGAGTGGTGTGATTGTGGAGCATTGCGGAGATATTTATTTTATGACCGGCGATACTGAAGGTGCGTTGGAATATTGGAAGAAGGCACTGGAAATGGGTAGCGAGTCGAAAACGTTGAAACAGAAAATAGAAAAGAAGAAATATATTGCGGAATGAAAAGAATAGTTTATCTACTGTTGGTGCTAGTGGTGTTGGCTGGCTGTAAGAGTTCGAAGCACTTGGCAACCTCGGAAACTAAGACTTCGACAAAGGCTCCGGCATCCAGTTACCTGGCTTCCAAGCTTCAGTTGACCATTCCCGGTAAGAAGGGAAGTATGTCTGTAGGGGGAACCATGAAGATGAAAACTCATGAGCGGGTACAAATCTCCTTATTGATGCCTATTCTGCGTACGGAAGTGGCACGTATAGAAGTTACTCCCGACGAAGTTTTATTGGTAGACAGGATGAATAAACGCTTTGTTCGTGCCACTAAAGCTGAATTGAAAAACGTATTGTCGAAGAATGTGGAGTTTTCCCGTTTGGAAAAGATATTGATGGATGCCTCTCTTCCTGGTGGAAAGACGGAGCTGACAGGAAAAGATATAGGAATCCCTTCATTAGAAAAGGCTAAAGTTCAACTTTATGAGTTTTCTACACAAGAGTTTTCAATGACTCCGACGGAACTGACGGCCAAATACAACCAGGTTCCCTTGGAGGAATTAGTAAAAATGCTGGTAGCTTTATTATGATGAAACGTTTCTTTGTTATTCTAATCAGTTGCCTTTGGCTGGCAGTTCCTCTTTTCGCTCAATCGAACAAGTTGATTCGTGAGCTGGAAAGTAAACGCGGTGCGCTGCAAAAGCAGATTGCCGAATCGGAATCTATATTGAAGGATACAAAGAAAGATGTGGGAAGCCAGTTGAATAGTCTGGCAGTGTTGACCGGACAGATTGAAGAGCGGAAACGCTATATCATGGCTATCAACAATGATGTGGAGGCTATCCAGCGTGAATTGGCTTCATTGGAGCGCCAGTTGAGAGGCTTGGAGAAGGACTTGAAAGATAAAAAGAAGAAATATGAAGCTTCTGTCCAGTATTTGTATAAGAATAAGTCGATAGAGGAGAAGCTCATGTTTATTTTTTCGGCAAAGAATCTGGGGCAGACTTATCGGCGTATGCGATACGTTCGTGAATATGCCACTTATCAACGTCTGCAAGGGGAAGAAATCCTAAAGAAACAGGAGCAGATACGCAAGAAGAAAGCGGAACGTCAACAGGTGAAAGCCGCCAAAGAGAACCTGCTGCAAGAACGTGAGAGTGAGAAGGGTAAGTTGGAAGAACAGGAAAAAGAGAAACGTACGTTGGTAGCTAATCTGCAAAAGAAACAGAAAGGATTGCAGAATGAAATTAATAAAAAACGCAGGGAAGCTAATCAACTGAATGCCCGCATTGATAAATTAATAGCGGAAGAAATAGAGCGTGCCCGTAAGCGTGCGCAGGAAGAAGCTCGTCGTGAAGCGGCTGCGCGTAAGAAAGAGGAAAACAAGGAGGGAAAATCCGCTGCAACGGAGACGACCGCCAAATCGAAACCTCTCGAGGCTTATACCATGAGTAAGGCGGATCGGGAATTATCGGGCAACTTTGCCGCTAATCGTGGGAAATTGCCAATGCCTATATCCGGTGCTTACATCATCACCAGCCGTTACGGACAATATGCCGTAGAGGGTTTGCGCAACGTGAAACTGGATAACAAAGGTATCGATATCCAGGGAAGGCCCGGTGCGCAGGCACGTGCCATTTTTGATGGAAAGGTGGCTGCTGTATTCCAATTGAACGGATTATTTAATGTGCTTATTCGTCATGGTGATTATATTTCAGTTTATTGTAATCTTTCTTCTGCCTCCGTTAAAGCTGGTGACACGGTGAAGACAAAGCAGAACATTGGTCAGGTCTTTTCTGATGGTACGGATAATGGACGAACGGTATTGCATTTCCAGTTACGTAGGGAGAAAGAAAAGTTGAACCCTGAACCTTGGCTGAATCGATAATTGAATAAAAAACACGTAGAATGAAGTTAACTAAAATACTAATATGCTTGCTGGTTTTTTGGACCGGAACACTATCCGCGTCTCCTTATTTTTCGTTCAAGAAATATCAGGTAGAAGATGGATTATCTCATAATACCGTGTGGTGCGCCCTACAAGATAGTTATGGTTTTATCTGGCTGGGTACCAGTGACGGATTGAACCGTTATGACGGGCGAGGCAATAAAGTGTACCGGAATGTTCTCAACGATAAACTGTCATTCCGTTTAAAATAGAATTAATAGAAAATTAAATGAATAATGGGGATGAAGGATTTCGGATCAGGAATAACTTCATTCCCATTAATAATATTTGAATATTGGGTTATTTATTCTACAACAAGAACTATTGCTCCGCTTGCCCGATTGTAGAATACTTCATACTTCCTATTTGTCCATCCTTATTCATCGTTTCCGCTTGAATAATCACCGGAGTGGAATATTGGTTATTGTAACATTCAATCACAGCTTTTCCATTTTCATCTGTCCGTACAGACGGATTCCAGTAGAGCGTTCGTCTTTTGTCCACTTTATCCATATACAATTCTTTGGTCGGGTAGGCAGGTAAATAATATTCTAGTGCATGAGTATATCCCTGAATGACCGTTTGCCGGGTACCAAGTACGGCAGTCTGACTTTTGTTCAATACATCACGTCTGGGTAGGGGAATCAGGTAGAAAACACTGTATTTATCCAGTTTGCTGATATCCACTCCCGTACTATCCGTAACTTCGGACATTTTGGTGTTTTGGATAATCTCGTCATCAATGCCTCCTGTTCCTTTGCTGATGATGATAGAAGCCAATCCATCCACTTCGGTCAACATCATTTGAGTCTCTGTCTCGGATAAAATGTGGTTATCCATGATATAGCAGATCGGTTTCTGCCGATAAGTAAGCTTGTCATTGCTACGATCCCAATCGAATTGCGGACTCAACTTTTCCATTAATTCCGGAATAGTTGTGACAATCTTCCCATTGTCACGTAATAAATCTACAGAGCGGCGTACATCGTAATAAGCGTCGATGCTTTTCTCATTGATTTTAGTAGCCATATTACTTCCTTGCCGGCGTTTGCTTTTGATTTCCACTTCATCTAATACATAAAGTCCTTCTACTTTCCGGATAGAATCCATGTATAGAGAATCAAAATTCTCGGCTTTTTGTTGCCAGTGGGTCAAGTCCTTCCATTCAGGATGAAGCTCCTTGTAGCCGTAGGCTCGGGGAGCAGGTGAGAAATTACGGTCGATCAGGATAGATGCATCCTTGTTGCGTTCTTTACCGACTTTCCGGGTTTGGATCACCGCTTCCGTGGTTCCTTCAAAGTCTTCTACAGGAATGGTGAAACGACCGTTTTCATCGGTCACGGTTCCTCCAGTGATAAATTGGTCATCTTTCTTCACTATCACACTAAGCGCTATATCTTTCAGCTTATTCTTGAGGATCGTTGATTTAACCTGTCCGTTCAACACTAATTGAGCTTCCGGTAACTGCAACGGAGTGAAAGGAGCAGTAGAAATGGCTTGGCTCATGTCATATTTACGCCATCCATGCACCATTAATAATATATCCAGTTCCGTTTGCTTCCGGGGAGACGGCGATGCAAAATAATAACCGGGCTGATGGATATATCCTTTTAAATCAGATGTTAACAGCAAATCAGTGAAGATGTTGTTATCATACTCTAGATAATCAGACCGGATGGCATCCCGGATACTGACCGATACATCTCCCGATATCGGTTCTCCTTTGGCATTCTTTACTTGTAACTCACAACGAATAGGAGCGTAGGGAGTATACACCTCTTTCAGTCCCTCTGCGGATAGTTGTAGAGGAGCACGTGGATTGGAAAAGATAAAACGTTCGCATAACGTATTACCAGCCCGGTTAATGAGGCTGACTTGCAGTACGCCTGCTGGTAGTTTGCGGGTAGGCAGAATGAACTCTTGTGGAGCGTCCGCCCGGCAACTAATCAATTGATGAACATACGGGCGTCCCTGATGACTGATAAATACAGCCAATGTGTCTTGAGGAGTAGCGGCGTTGCAGGATACTTTCACCAAAAGGGCACCGGCATTGTTGACAGTACTCAATACATACCCGTTAGGCAATGCCTGTGGAAGGGTAAATTCATACTTCTTTCCTTGAAAATTGACTTTGGCAACGGCCGGTTGTGCAGAAGGTGTATATTCAAAATGCCCCATTCCATCGTGCAAAGTCTCGAAAGAAGTGATTTCTGCTCCTTCTTTGGTATAAATCGTTCCCGACAATTCTATATTCCCTTCATCTTTACTTTCCGCCTTGAAAGCCATTTGCGAAGTCACTCCTTCCACTAATTGCCCTCCTTCAGGAAAAAAGCGCACACTCAACTTCTCCTTTGTTTTTGACGGACGGTTTTCCATCGACGGACTAAGTTCGTAAGTTGTGATACTACGTTCCAGCTTATCACTATTCGCAAGTTGATAAATAGGGAAAGTACGTGAGAAATACTGCGGTTCGTTGAAAGCAAGCATCCAGCGGGTATAGGCACGTACCTCATAATAGCCGGATAACATGGAACGAGGAAGAACGAATTGTCCGTTTCCTTCTCCCTGCGTCAGTTTGATGATTTGTTTATCTGCTATATGTCCTGTCTGATCCACCAGTTCTACATACAGAGGGCGGCTGATCTGACTGAAAATCTGTTGTTCGGCAAGAGTGACATAAGCCTTAAACCAGATCGTATCTCCGACATAATAACTCGTGTTGTCAAAATGTAAATACGCTTTTTCCCGTGGAAAGTTGTTGGCAAATGTCTGGGCTTGGCTCATGTATTGCGCAAATACAGTTTTAGCAGGAGGTGTTTCTCCCCATGCTATTGCTAATGATAAGCAAAAAGAAAGAAGAAAAGTAATTCGTTGGTTTTTCATCTCAGTAGTTTTTTTAACTAAAATACAAAGTTAGAATATATTGGCCTAAAAATAGAAAACGAATTGTTCAATAAACGAAAAAAACTATTCACAGTAAAACAAAAGTTCACAAAAACGTTATATGTCTGTTTAGTATCATATATACCTTATTTGGTTCTTTATTGGTTAGCATTTTCCTTCTTTTTCCACAAACTTCTCAATTTTTGTTTTTCCAGATAATTGATAATACTATGGAAAAGAAGAATTACTTAATAACTGTCCCTTTGGTTAGAAAAAGAAAACATTATTGGTGATAAGCGTTACGAAAATGAGGTGAAAGAGATGAAGCGGACTATGAAGCAATATGTGGAACAAGGACGTTCTACTTCCAGTGAAAAAGTATCGAATGATACGAAGAATAACTGGAATTAAGTAAAGATCTTTATGCAAGAAAAATAAACCTGTCAGAAGAGGAAATAAGATATAAAAAAAACAGCACCCTGAATAGGCTTTCAGAGGTGCTGTTTTTAGTTCAACAAGGAAAAGAGTATTATTCTATTTATTATTTATTCAGAGAGTTACAGATCTGTTGGTTGATTTCTCTGACTTTAGCTTCATTCATCTTGATAACTTTACGGTCATAAGTCATCAGACCGTTGATTTCACCTTCTACGTCTGTTGTCTGGGTATATACGGCAGCAGAGAATCCTTTCTGGATCAATTCCAACAGATGTTTGCCATATTTAATGTATTCGTTCGTTACTTCGTCCGATGTATTGAACTTCACATAACCCCAGTTTTTCTTGTCATTCACCCAAGTGTTTCCTTCTACTACCAAGCCGATACCTCCATATTCACCCAATACGGTAGCGCGTCTCGGATCGTAAAGGAACATGTTCGGGCCCGGATAGTGGTGAAGGTCGAGAATATCACCACAAGTATAGTGATTACCACCACTGGCAGGATTTACCAAGCGGCTAGGATCATATTCTTTGGTCCATGCTACGATTTCCGGAGTCTTGAATTGTCCCCATGCTTCATTGAAAGGAACCCATACGGCAATACTCGGATAGGAATACAGGCAGTCGATGATTTCTTTCCACTCTTTGCGGTAGTTAGCTTCCGAAGCAGCGGAACGAATCACTTCTCTGCCGTTAAAGTAGTTGCGTGCCTGCCACTGTGGGCTAGGACCACCGTTCGGCATATCTTGCCATACGATCAATCCTAATTGGTCGCAATGAGTGTACCAGCGTGCTGGTTCTACTTTGACGTGCTTACGTACCATATTGTAGCCGAAGTCTTTCGTCTTCTTCAAGTCATAAACCAATGCCTCGTCTGTCGGTGCAGTATATAAACCGTCAGGCCACCATCCCTGGTCGAGCGGACCGAACTGGAAATAGTCTTTGTTGTTCAATTGCAGGCGAGTGATACCATTCTGACCTTTGCGGATAGAATATTTACGCATAGCCGTATAACTCTTTACCTGGTCTATTGCTTTTCCGTCTTTATACAGAGTCACTTCCATATTGTAGAGGAAAGGAGAGTCCGGAGACCACAGTTTGGCATTGGCAGGCATTGCCAGTTCAACGGGTACTCCGTTCAACGCTGCACCTTTGGCTACAAGGTTCTTGCCATCGAATACTTTTACTTCCACTTTGTCTGCAGAGGTCGTATTGGCGGCAACTTCTACCTTAACAGAATTATTGTCAATATCGGGAGTAGTTTTCAGATTAGTGATGTATTGTGTTGCTACCGGTTCCAACCACACTGTTTGCCAGATACCTGTAACCGGAGTGTACCAAATGCCATGAGGATTTGCTATTTGTTTTCCTCTGGGTTGTTCGCCACGATCTGAAGGGTCCCATACTTTTACTACCAGGTCATTATTCCCTTTATTAAGTACAGAAGTAATATCGAAGTAGAAAGGAGTAAATCCGCCTGTGTGTTCGCCTACTTTTACATCGTTCACCCAAACTTCTGCTTTCCAGTCTACTGCTCCGAAGTGCAACAGGATTTGTTTACCACGCCAGTTGGAAGGAACGTCGAAAGTACGTTGGTACCACAGTTCTTCTTTCTCGTTTATCATTTTGCCTACGCCTGATAAAGACGATTCTACGGCAAAAGGAACAAGAATATCACCCTGGTAAGCAGCAGGTGCAGGAGTACCTTTGGGAGTGATTGCATATTTCCAAAGCCCGTTCAGGTTTTTCCAGTCACTGCGTTCCATGATAGGACGCGGATATTCCGGCAATACGTTTTTAGGGTCAAGCTGTTCACCCCACGATGTTTTGATTTTGTCACCGGCAGGTTTCCATTGAGCAAAAGTCGAACTGCATAGAGCCAATGCAAGCAGCATTGTTAGAAAATTCTTTTTCATGTTCATGGTATAAAAATATAGTTAGTTATTAGATATAAATTCTATTAAAAGGATATTGCAAAGAAAGGGGAATTAAAAGAGAATAAAGGAAATTTACCGTTCAAAAAACAATAAATTCTCTTCTTTTTGATCAAATAAAGAGTTTTTTGCTAATAAAACGGACTGTTGACTAATTTTTGTCCTTTATTGAATGGCTATTTTCGTAACTTATCGGAAAGATTGCCGAACTTTGGGTGTGAGTAATTCATATACTTCTTGTTACTAACTTATTACGATGCTATTATGAATAGAAAAGTTTTATTCTCAATCTCTGCTGTTTCCGGTATGATAAATATCATCCCAATGTCAGCACAAACACCCAAACCCAATGTTGTTATCATCATGACCGACCAACAGCGAGCTGATTTGTGTGGTCGCGAAGGTTTTCCGATGGCTGTGACTCCTTTTGCCGATTCTCTGGCATTGAGCAATGTGTGGTTTGATAAAGCGTATACGGTAGCTCCTGCTAGTATGCCTGCGCGTTGTTCCATGTTTACAGGACGTTATCCAACTGCTACGCATGTCCGTACTAATCATAATACTCCTGATATGTATTATAAGAAAGATATGCTCGAAGTGTTTAAAGAACAAGGATATAAAACTGCGTTAGTAGGTAAGAACCATGCGCATGTGAAAGGGAAAGACTTTGATTATTGTGAGGAATATTTTCATTGGGGAAAGAATCAGCGTGATACGCAGGAAGACAAGGACTTTGCATATTTTCTGAATAATAAAGCGAGAGGACAATATTTAGAACCTACTCCTTTCCCGGCAGAAGCGCAGAACCCGGTGAAGATTGTCACTAAAGCCTTAGCTTGGGCGAAACAGCAAAAAGATTCAGCATTCTTTATGTGGGTTTCAATGCCTGAACCGCATAATCCATATCAGATATCAGAGCCTTATTTCTCGATGTTTTCTCCGGAAAAGATACCGGCAACTTTGACTGGCCGGAAAGATTTATCTAAAAAAGGAAATAAGTATGAGATTTTGGCGGAATTGGAAGATACATCCTGCCCGAACCTGGCAGAAGATCTTCCTCGTTTGCGTGGAAATTATTTAGGAATGCTTCGGCTGATTGATGACCAGACCAAACGTTTGGTTGAGGGGTTTAAAGCTGCCGGACTTTATGAAAACACCATTTTTGTAATCCTGTCAGACCACGGAGATTATTGTGGGGAATATGGCTTGATTCGTAAAGGTGCGGGAGTGCCCGAATGTCTCACCCGTATTCCAATGATTTGGGCAGGATACGATATTCATCCGCAAAATGCTCCAATGGATGCGCATGTTTCTATTGCTGATATCTTTCCCACCATTTGTACGGCTATCGGTGCAGATATACCTATGGGAGTGCAGGGACGCAGTTTATGGCCGATGCTGACTGGTAAGTCATATCCTCAGAAAGAGTTTTCAAGCATTATGGTGCAGCAAGGTTTCGGTGGTGAAGATTTTACTCGGGATGAACCGTTGACATTTGTTAAAGAGGGGGCTTTGCAACCCAATAAAATAGCTCACTTTGACGAACTGAATACCTGGACACAAAGCGGAACTGAACGTATGGTCCGCAAAGATGACTGGAAACTGGTACTTGACAATTATGGTCGTGGTGAACTGTATAACTTAAAAGCCGATCCTTCCGAGATTAATAATCTTTATAATAAAAAGAAATATGCCTCCAAACAAATGGAATTGCTGGAAGAATTGATGACTTGGGAACTCCGTGTACAAGACCCATTGCCCGTGCCAAGAAATCGTTATCATTTTAAGCGGAATCCATATAACTATCATTTTGAAGATAAAAAATAGAACTGAATAACTAGAACTTCTGTATCAGTGAGATTCTTTTGTTATTCAGAAAATAGTCATTGCCATGGGAGGATTAAAACGCTCATATCTTGGCTCTGAAAGTACAGAATGTCATTAGTTCTGATTGTCTGGAGAACCCGAAGGCTTAGCTATCGGTTCTCCGGCTTTGTCCGGGATGCCCAATACAGGCATCCCGTCTTTATCCCACTCTATTTTTTGCAAGCGGGGAGAACGTGAGTCCATAGCACCCGGAGCATCATTCGGTATCTGACGGGCATGATAAAGCATATAACATTCCTTTCCATCCGGTGAAGAGACGAAAGAACTGCCGCCGGGGCCAAAAACTTCATTCTCCGGTTCCTGCTGAAATACGGGTGTCGGATGTTTCTTCCAGGAAGCAGGGTCCAATAGGTTGGCATTGGCGTCTGCTGTCAGTAATCCTACACAATAATAGGGAGTCCAGCTACCGCTGGCGGAATAAAAAATGCATACTTTATCTTTATTCTTCGGCTGAAAGAAATGAGGTGCTTCGTTCACATGGATCGGATAGGCTGTTTTGCTGCCATCGGGATTCACCCATTGACACTCCCATTCATATTCAGGTTTGGAAATCAGGACTCTGTCGGAAGAAAGAGTCCATGGATTTTCCATCGAAGCGATGTAAATACATTGTGTTTCGCTGTCAATCCTTCGTTTTTGCCATCCGCACCAAATCATGTAACGCTGTCCGTTGTGCTCGAAAGTACTCGCATGAATTGCCCAGTTGTTATCTTTGTCGGTCGGGATGCGCCCTTTCATGACAAACTTACCCTCTGTAGGAATATTAGCTTCATTCTCAATTACATAAATCTGGTGATTGTCCATGTTGCCATCGTCTGCAGCGAAGTAAATATACCATTTGTTGTTGATGCGATGCATTTCGGGAGCCCATAAGTGATGGGAGTTACTAGGGTCGGTTGGTATCCATACAGGCTTTTTAAGACTATCGTTCAAGTTTGTAATATCACTGGTTTCCCAAAGCACGATTCTGCTTTCAGCGCCTTGTGTATAATAATATTTCCCTTCATGAAAAACGGCCCATGGTTCTGCTCCCCTTTCACGTAACGGATTTGTATAAGTAGCTCCTGTTACGGCTTCCTTTTTCGGCTCTGTTTTCTTCTTGGGTTGACAGGATACACAAATAATGACTAAAAGTACGGCTAATAATAACAATCTGCTTTTCATGGCATTTTTCATTTAATAATGACACTGCAAAGAAAGCACAAAATCTTGATAAATCATCTTTTTTTTGCAGATTGGTTAGTATTTATCCTTAATTGGTTGGTATTTATTGAATTTCTAGTTGTTTTTTCTCATCTTTGTAGCACGAACTTTAAAATTGATATTGTATGAAACTGAAGCACTTTATTCTTCTTAGTATTATTTGCTGTTCCCAGTCTGTATTTGGACAAAAAGCCAATCAACAACTGAAGACGAGTGGCAATCCTGTATTCCCGGGATGGTATGCCGATCCGGAAGGAGTTGTATTTGGGGATGAATACTGGATTTATCCTACGTATTCAGCACCTTATGATGAACAAACCTTCATGGATGCTTTTTCGTCTAAAGACCTGGTGAATTGGACAAAGCATTCGAAAGTGTTATCAAAAGAGAATATAAGTTGGTTTAAACGTGCTTTATGGGCACCTGCCGTGATTCATGCGAATGATAAATATTATATATTCTTCGGTGCGAATGATATCCAAAGCAATAATGAACTGGGCGGTATTGGTGTAGCTGTGGCCGACAATCCTGCCGGACCATTCAAAGATGCGCTAGGCAAACCTCTGATTGATAAATTTGTAAATGGTGCGCAACCGATCGATCAGTTTGTTTACAAAGACGATGACGGACAGTATTATATGTATTATGGTGGCTGGGGACATTGTAATATGGTGAAACTGGCCCCGGACTTGTTGAGCATCGTGCCGTTTGAAGATGGTACCCTTTATAAGGAAGTAACCCCCGAAAAATATGTAGAGGGACCTTTCATGCTAAAACGTAACGGAAAATACTATTTTATGTGGTCGGAAGGCGGTTGGACCGGACCGGATTATTGTGTCGCTTATGCAATTGCCGACTCACCGTTCGGACCTTTCAAAAGAGAAGCGAAAATATTACAGAGAGATCCCAATATTGGAACAGGGGCCGGCCATCATTCAGTTGTAAAAGGGCCGGGAGAGGACGAATGGTACATCATTTATCATCGCCATCCTTTGGGGGAAACGGATGGAAACGCTCGTGTGACCTGCGTTGACCGTATGTACTTTGATAAAGATGGAAAAATAAAACCCATAAAGATGACTTTCGAGGGAGTAGAGGCAAGCCCATTGAAGTAAAATCTGAAAAGTTCAGCCCATCCGTAATTAATATTTTAATAAAGATGGGCTTTTTTTGATTTATTGTTTTATTTTTGTCCTTATAAATTAAACATACTTATTATAATGAAGCCAGATATACACACTCTTTCCGATTCTCTTTTGTGGAAAAGGTTTCTCGAAGGAGATTCGAGTGCGTATAACCAAATCTATAATCGAACGGTGCAAGATCTGTTTCGATTTGGGCTATTATATACTTCAGACAAAGAATTAATCAAAGATTGCATACATGATGTGTTTGTGAAAATTCACATGAATCGTGCAAAATTGGCCCCAACTGATAATATTGCAGCTTATTTGACGGTAGCGTTGAAAAACACTCTTTTTAATGCGCTTAAAAAAACAACAGACTCTCTTCCATTTGATGAAATAGGTGAGAGAGAAGAAACGGTTGACGAATCCCCTTCCACTCCGGAAACTATATATATTAATAATGAACAGGAACAACTAGTTCAGGCAACCGTACATAATATGATGTCTGTATTGACGGACAGACAGCGTGAAATTATTTATTATCGATATATCAAAGAGATGAGTATCGATGAAATAAGTAAAGTGACAGATATGAATAATCAATCTGTTTCTAACTCTATTCAACGGGCTTTGGGACGTATCCGGGACTTATTTAAGAGAAAATAAGAGAGAATAACCAGCCCATTTTTCCTGCCTACCAAAAAAAAGTGGAAAAAAACTTCGAAAAAGGTGAGTATAAAATGAAAGTACAACTGTTATCCATACGTAAAGACAATGAAAATGATGAACTCTGAACAAAAACATACAGATTTTTCCCTATATACTTTTGAAGAATTCCTTCAGAATGATTTCTTTATTTCTTCCATGAATAACCCTACGGAAGAAACACAGAAGTTTTGGGATGAATTTGAATGGTTGAATCCTTCTAATATAGATGAATATATAGCTGCAAAAAGATATTTGGAGGTTTTTTCAAAAGAGAAAGAAGAAGTGCTTTCAAACGAGGAAACGGATGATTTATGGACTCGTATTCAGGCAACCAATATAAATAAGGAGAAGGCGAAACGTAAGAACTATTTCTTGATAGGATTGAGCTCGGCGGCCAGTGTTGCCATTCTTGTGGGATGTTTCTTCTTGTTAAAGAGTTATTCTTCGATGCTGGACCCGGATATTGCCACCTTTGCAGTGAATTCCAAAGCTGATTTGCCTCTGACGGAAGAAACACTGTTGATTTTGGCGGAAGATAACGTAGTGAGCCTGAAAGAAAAAGAAACGGAGATTACGTATGATTCCGTAGAAATCAAAACAAATCAGGAAAGTATACAAAAGGAAAAATCGGCTGCTTACAATCAATTGGTCATTCCGCGTGGAAAGCGATCGGTATTGACGTTTGCCGATGGATCTAAAGTCTGGGTGAATGCCGGCACGAGAGTGATTTATCCGGTAGAGTTTGAAAAAGACAAACGTGAAATCTATGTGGATGGAGAAATCTACATAGAAGTAGCCAGAGATGAAAACCGCCCTTTCTATGTGCGGACCAAAGATATGAATGTCAGGGTGCTTGGTACTAAATTTAATGTAACGGCGTATGAGTCGGAAGCAATTAGAAGTGTAGTGCTGGCGCAAGGATGTGTTCAGGTAGAGACAGCCCGGACTCCGAAAGCGATTTTGGCTCCTAATCAGATGTTCAGTTCTGCCGATGGAAAGGAAAATATATCACAAGTAGATGTAGAACAGGCAATATCGTGGATAAATGGACTCTATTGTTTCCAAAGTGCCGATTTGGGAATAGTCTTGCAACGCCTGTCTACCTATTATGGTGTGAATGTAGAATTTGACCCAGCGCTAAGTAAAATAAAATGTTCCGGAAAAATCGATTTGAAAGACAACTTTGAAACAGTTATTAATGGATTAACCTTTGTTGCACCAATTTCTTATGCCTATGATGAACAGTATAAAACGTATCGAGTAGTAAAGAAATAGATATGAAAAGATAAGATAACAAACTAATCTAACTCCCGTATTTTATGGTAATTATTGAAGAGAGTGGATGATACGAACTATCATCTAGATGGGACTTGTGTGCCCATAAATGTTTAGATACAGAAAATAATATTATGAGAAATTTTTAACATGTTTAATATGAAAAATGCAATTAGAGAACGAAAGAGTAAGGTTCTCGGGCTATTCCTGTGCTTTTTACTTCTTGGAATGGACTACTCTTTCGCAAGTTACAACAATTATTCTCAATTTAAGACCCTTTCGGTCAGCGTGAGTAACTCGACGTTGAGAGAAGTGCTTAAAACAATAGAGAAAAGTAGTCAATTTGTTTTCTTCTATTTAGATGACGCTGTCAATTTAGACCGTAAGGTATCTATCGACAGTAAGAATAAGAATATAGAAGAAATTCTTTCTGAACTTTTTGAAGGTACTTCGTGTACTTATCGGATCTCTGACAGGCAAATATTTATTTCCGGAAAAGCCCCTGCTTCAACCGGGCAGCAACAGAATAAGCGGAAAATATCCGGACGTGTCACTGATATAAAAGGAGAGCCGCTTATTGGGGTGAACGTTACTGTGGATGGAGATGCAAACGGTTCAATTACGAATATGGATGGTTTGTATGAGATATTTGTAACCAAGAAGAGCGTAGTGCTTAAATTTACCTATATCGGGTTTAAAACTTCTGAAATACGAACCAATGCTTCGACCAACATTTATGATGTCACCTTGGAAGAACAAGTGAACGAATTGGAAGAGACTGTTATTGTGGGTTATGGTACCCAGCGTAAAATAAGTAATATCGGTGCACAGTCTTCCATGAAGATGGAAGATATTAAGACGCCTTCTGCCAGTTTAACAACTACATTGGCAGGTCGTTTGGCGGGTGTTGTGGCTGTACAACGTACAGGAGAACCGGGAAAAGATGCAGCTGATATCTGGATTCGTGGTATTTCCACTCCCAACACTTCTTCTCCGCTGGTATTGGTGGATGGAGTGGAACGTTCGTTCAATGACATCGATCCGGAAGATATTGAATCGTTGACAACGCTGAAAGATGCATCAGCAACAGCTGTGTATGGTGTACGTGGTGCTAATGGCGTAATTTTGATTAAAACCAAACCGGGAAAGGTAGGAAAACCGACAGTGAGCGCGGATTATTATGAATCGTTTACCCGTTTTACGAAGATGGTCGATTTGGCAGACGGTATCACTTATATGAATGCAGCCAACGAGGCAATGCGTAATGACGGTATTGCTACGAAATATACAGAAGATCAAATACGTAACACGATTGCCGGCAAGGATCCTTATCTATATCCGAATGTGGATTGGTTGAAAGAAATCTTTAATGATTGGGGACATAATCGCCGTGTGAATGTAAATGTACGCGGTGGTAGCGAGAAAGTCGCTTATTATGCATCAGTCAGCTATTTTAATGAGACAGGTATGACGGTGACTGATAAGAATATCAACACCTATGACTCCAAAATGAAATATAGCCGTTATAACTTTACTACCAATTTGAATATCGATGTAACTCCTACTACTAAGGTCGAGATCGGTGCGCAAGGTTATCTGGGAGAAGGAAATTATCCGGCCATCTCTTCTGCCGATTTGTATAATGCGGCAATGTCTATCTCACCGGTTGAATATCCGAAGATGTTCTTTGTTAACGGAGAAGCCTATGTACCGGGAACTTCAACCAATAACAACTTTAATAACCCTTATTCGCAGGCTACACGTCGTGGCTATGACAACCTGACGAAAAATCAGATTTACTCTAATTTGCGCGTCACACAGAATTTGGATATGCTCACGAAAGGACTGAAACTGACTGCTATGTATGCATTCGACGTATACAATGAGATACATGTACATCAGGACCGTGCGGAGTCTACCTACAACTTCCTGGACACTAGTGTTCCTTACGATATGAATGGGCAGCCTATTTTGCAACGTATTTATGAAGGAAGTAACGTGTTAAGCTATAAACAGGAAACGAGTGGTAACAAAAAGACCTATTTGGAGGCTTCCTTGAACTATGACCGGACATTCAACGACGATCATCGTGTCAGTGCGTTATTCCTGTTCAATCAGCAATCCAAACTATTATATCCGAAAGGAACACTGGAAGATGCGATTCCGTATCGTATGATGGGTATTGCCGGCCGTGCCACTTATTCATGGAAAGACCGTTACTTCGCAGAATTCAACATCGGTTATAACGGCGCCGAGAACTTTTCGCCTAAACATCGTTTCGGAACTTTCCCTGCATTTGGTGTAGGGTGGGTTGTTTCAAATGAGAAATTCTGGCAACCTCTGTCGAAGGCAGTTTCTTTCTTGAAGATACGTTATACGGATGGTAAAGTGGGTAATAGCGAAGTTTCCGACCGTCGTTTTATGTATCTGGATCAGATGAAAGAAAATGGAGACTATGGTTATAAATTCGGACCGAATGGAACTAAGTGGTCCGGTTATGAAACAGTGAATATGGCTGTCGACTTGATTTGGGAAGAATCTCGCAAACAAGACTTGGGTATTGACCTTAAGCTATTTAATGACGACCTGTCTATTGTGTTCGACTTGTTTAAAGAACGTCGTGAAAACATCTTGTTGAAGCGTGAACATTCTATACCTTCATTCTTGGGATACAACACATCTGCTCCTTACGGAAACATCGGTATCATAGAAAATAAGGGATTTGACGGAACGATCGAGTATAACAAGCGTATCAATAAAGACTGGGTAATTGCGCTTCGTGGTAATGTCACCTTTAATAAGGATAAATGGATTCAGGGAGAATTGCCGGAACAGAAATACGAATGGATGAACCAATATGGGCACAACATCAATGGAGTGAAAGGATATGTTGCCGAGGGACTGTTCACTCAAGCTGAAATAGATGATATGGCACGTTGGGAATCTTTGTCGGATGCCAATAAAGCAATTACTCCCAAACCGTTTGCGTCACAGTTTGGAACAGTGAAAGCCGGAGATATCAAATACAAGGATTTAAACAATGACGGTCAGATAGATGCATACGACCAGACTTACATTTCTCGTGGTGATGTGCCGACAACTGTCTATGGTTTCGGGTTTACAGTAGGTTGGAAAGACTTGTCTGTGGGCATGATGTTCCAAGGAGTGGCAGGAGCCGAACGTGTCTTGAACGGTAGCAGTATTAATCCGTTTAATGGCGGTGGTGGTAGTGGTAACCTCTACTCTAACATTGGCGACCGTTGGACAGAAGATAATCCGGATCAGAATGCCTTTTATCCGCGTTTGTCTTATGGAAGCGAAACAACCAGTAACATTAATAACTTCCAGAGAAGTACCTGGTGGGTGCGTAACATGAACTTCCTGCGTTTGAAGACATTGCAGATATCTTATAATCTGCCGAAACCTTGGGTGAATAAAGTTCATCTGAAGAATGCGGCTGTATACGTAATGGGAACTAACCTGTTCACTTTGAGTCGTTTCAAATTGTGGGATCCGGAGTTGAATACCGATAATGGTGCTTCTTATCCAAATACGACTTCTTATTCAGTTGGTATTAATTTCACATTCTAAACAAAAAGATAATGAAAAAATATAATTATATAATCGTTAGTTTGCTGGCGTGTCTCTTGACGACATCTTGTAATGACTATTTTGACCAGGTGCCTGATGACCGTTTATCACTAAAGGAGATTTTCACAACTAGAGATGGAGCCTTGCGGTATCTTTCGAACGTATACACATTCTTACCGGATGAATTTAACCAACGTCAGGTGCACGAAACAAGTCTGTACCGTACTCCCGGTCCCTGGACAGGCTCCAGCGACGAAGCAGAGTGGACAAATGACAATAAAGGGAAATTGATAAATAACAACTCTATCGATGCGACTGAAGGAACGATGGTATTGTATCGCTGGAAGAGCTGGTTTTCAGGTATTCATGAAGCGGCAGTATTTACAGAAAATGTAGATCAGGCACCGCTGACTGTTACAGAAAGAAATCAATGGAAAGCGGAAGCAAGAGCTTTGCGGGCGATCTACTATTTTTATTTAGTGCGTACCTATGGTCCGGTTCCTTTGCTTGAAAAGGATTTCCCGATGGATACTCCGAGCGATGAGTTGCAGCTCCCGCGCAATACAGTAGATGAGTGTTTCGATTTTATCGTATCAGAACTGAGGGGTGCGCAAAACGATGGTTTGCTGGACGATGCTTCTACCGACAAAGTGTCCGGATATGGCCGTATTGATAAGGCGATTGCACAGGCATTTATCATTGAAGCATTGACTTATCGTGCCAGCTGGTTGTTTAATGGAGAGTGCAATTTCTATTCAGACTTGGCTAACACGGACGGAACAAAACTGTTTCCTAACAAACCGGACGAAGCTACCAAACGTGCCAATTGGCAGAAAGTGATTGATGAATGTAACACTTTCTTCTCTAATTACGGAACTCGTTATCATCTGATGTATACCAATAAGGACGGTGTTTCTGTTTCCGGTCCGGACTCGGAAGGATTCAGCCCGACGGAATCTTATCGCCGTGCAGTAAGAACCCTGTTTTCTGAAATGGGTAACAATAAAGAAATGATTTTCTATCGTTTGGATAATGCTGCCGGAACCATGCAGTACGATCGTATGCCAAATAGATCCGGTAATACGACCAATTATAGGGGTGGTAGTTTGTTGGGAGCAACCCAAGAAATGGTAGATGCCTATTTTATGTCAAACGGAGAATCCCCTATTTCCGGTTATAGTGCTGACGGAGTCACTCCGATTATCAACGAAAAATCCGATTATGTAGAAGAAGGAGTTTCTACAACAGAATACAAAGGAATAGACGGTACTTTATATGCACCGACAGGAACCAGAATGATGTATGTTAATCGTGAACCTCGTTTCTATGTAGACATTACCTTTAGTAATTCAAGATGGTTTGATGGAACAGAAGGCGATTATATAGTAGATTTCACTTATAGCGGAAGTTGTGGTAAAGAACAAGGTAGCAATGACTACACGAGTACAGGTTATTTGGTGCGCAAAGGAATGGATTCCGGCGACCGTAACCAGAACTTGGTTTGTGTGCTCTTGCGTCTGACTAATATTTATTTTGACTATATCGAAGCACTTGCGCATGTCAGCCCGACTCATGAAGACATTTGGACGTATATGAACATGATCCGTAAGCGTGCGGGTATTCCGGGATACGGTGAAACTGTCAATCTGCCTAAACCGACTACAACGGAAGAAGTCATGGAGCTGATCCGTAAGGAGAAACGCATTGAATTGAGTTTTGAAAACTGCCGTTATTTTGATGTACGTCGCTGGGGATTGGTAAATGAGTATTTCAACAAGGCAATTCACGGCATGAATGTCAATTATGACGGAAATGAATTCTTTAAACGTACGGAGATTGTGAAGCGTATTTTTGACCGTCAGTACTTCTTCCCTATACCACAGGGCGAAATTGATATTGATAAAAACTTGGTTCAGAATACAGGATTCTAAATACTGATTATAAAATAGAAATTATGATGAAACAATATATTTTCTCTGCAGTTTGTCTCATGTCCGGTGCCCTTTGTATGTCCTCTTGCAATGAGGATAAACAGGCAAAGCCATATACTCCGGATTACGAGATTGTCCCGGAGTATACCAATGCGGATACCTGGACTGCCTATGAAGCATTTAATGATAACTTACTGGACCCCGATAAGAACATTTATAAAACAAGTACCGCTTATACTGCGGCTACAGACCGTAATAACGGAGCTGCTGCTATCTGGTGTCAACCGATCTATTGGGACATGGCTATGAACGCATATAAACGTGCAAAAGCGGATGGGGATGCGGAAAGAGAAAACAAATACAAGCAGTTGTGTGATGATTTGTTTGCCGGAAATAAAGCACATTATGTAAACTTTGATTTCGATAATAATAATGAGAATACCGGCTGGTTTATCTATGATGATATACAGTGGTGGACCATTACTTTGGCACGTGCTTACGAATTATTTAAAGTGGAAGAGTATCGCAGTTTGGCAGAAGCAAGTTTTGCACGTGTGTGGTACGGCTCTCCCCAGGTAGGTGATACGGGTTCCTATGCAGATCCTGAAAAGAATTTGGGTGGAGGTATGTTCTGGCAATGGCAGCCTATCGGCAATCCGAATGAAAATGTAGCCGGCGATGGTAAGATGGCTTGTATCAATTTCCCGACTGTGGTAGCTGCATTGACCCTTTACAACAATGTTCCTGCCGATCGTGTGGCTGATCCGAATCCGGAAAGCTGGAGTAATAAGTACGGTGATTTTACCCGTCCGCATTATGAAACGAAGGAAGCTTATCTGGCAAAAGGAAAAGAAATCTATGAATGGGCTGTGAAGAATCTGGTAGACAGTAATACCGGAGAAGTTGCCGACAGCAAACATGGTGAAGGCAATCCGGCATGGTCGGACCATGTATACAATCAGGCTACTTTTATCGGAGCTTCGTTATTGCTTTATAAAGCTACCGGTGAGAAAACATATTTGGACAATGCAATTTTAGGAGCTGACTATACAATGAATACCATGTCCGGAACGTACGATTTACTGCCGTTTGAGAGTGGCGTGGAACAGGGTATTTATACCGCTATCTTTGCGGAATACATGGCCATGCTGGTGAACGATTGTGGTCAGACCCAGTATATACCGTTCTTGAAACGTAGCATTAATTATGGCTGGGCTAATCGCGACCGGACACGTAATTTGTGTGGTGGCGAATATCATAAGGCACAGATAGAAGGCGCTACTATTGACAGCTATAGTGCATCCGGAATACCGGCATTGATGTTATTGTTTCCGGCAGATAAATAATTGTAACCCATAAAAAAGAAGAATAATGAATACGAAATATTCAAATTGGAAAATGTGGTATTATGTGTTGTGCATGGTACTGACACTTCAATTGGCGGCTTGTTCTGAAGAAATGCATGACGAGTATACCGCGGCTCCTGAAATAGAAGATACCTATATCGACCAACTGGATGTATTGATTGCTGAAATGACCGATTTGCAGCAAAATTCAGACTACGGAGATAAGAAAGGACAGTATCCCACCGAAAGCCGGGCAATTCTGACAGATGCGATAGATGATGCCAATCGTGCGGTACTTTTAATCAAATATCAGCAACCCTCTCCGTCGGAAAGTGAGAAACAACGCTATGTGGCAGAAGCCAAGGCGGCTATAGAACAGTTTGAGAGCACGGTCCGTACGGAAGATGCTGAAACGACACCGGCTGAACTGTTTGTGGACGGACGTGGTGACGGTGGTTCTTATATCGATTTCGGACGTAGCGAAGAATATGTCAATTTCGGAACCGAAGGAAGTCAAGCCTTTACTGTTGAGTTTTGGGTGAAAGTAACCAAAGGTGGTGGAAAAGACCAGAATGTGTTCCTGTCAACTTACATGGGCGGTGACGGATGGCGTAACGGCTGGATGATGTATTGGCGTAATGCAGACGGTGGTATTTATCGTGCAACTTGGGGCGAAACAGGAGGAAATATCTGTGAACCGTCACTAAAGGCACCGGAAGATGGAGAATGGCAACATTTCTTGTTTGTGTACAGTGATAAAGGCTTGCCGGGCAATCCGGAGCTTCGTGCGAAGTTGTATGTGAACGGAGAAGTGAAAACAACCGAGGGAAGCGTGGGTAGCAGATTCTATAATTCGAGCAACTATGCCAACTATAATGCGCCGATGACTGCTTTCGGACGTTATATGCGTACCAGTGATAATCTGTTTGAAGAAGGCTTTGCCGGTTATATGAAGAAAATCCGTATCTGGAAAAGCGCAAAGGATGACAAATATATTCAGAATTCTTATAATGGAACGGCTGAAGTGACAGGTAAAGAGGCAGATTTGGCGGCAGCATGGGATTTCATGACCAAACCTTCCGGTTCGGGTAATGAAGTAATAGATTTGACAGGTCGTCATACTGCTAAGATTATCGGTACTTACGAGTGGCAACGTATTGTTGAATAATAATGTAAAAACGATGAAAAACATGGAATGTTTAACTAATAAATGGAGAGAGGGAGCAATGCTCCTCTCTTTCCTCCTGATTTCTTGTCTGGCAGGGATATTTACCGCTTGTGACGATATTGAGGACGAGTATATAACAGATACACCATTAAGTATCTTGCAGGAAAGCCGTACGTCATTGAACTATTTATTGAAAAATTCGACCTACGGAACTGCTCCCGGGACATATCCTGAAACCGGAAAGGATATATTAAATGCTGCTATTACCGAGTTGGATGCACTGATAGCACGGGTAGAAGCTGGTGAAGAACTGGATGAGACAGCTTTGGAAGCAGCTGTAGCAAAGGTAAATCAGGCGATTGATGAGTTTAAAAATTCAAAATATTACAATCTGTCTCCGGAAGCACAGCAATATATCAATAATTTGCTGGCTAAGGCGGATGAAATACTTGCGATTGTTAACGATGAAACGAAATGGGGAAATCATCAGGGACAATATCCGGTAGAAAATAAGTCGGTTTTGGAGAGTGCAGCTAAAGACTTGGAAAGTCTGGCTGAAAGAATCAAATCCGGTTCCATCACAGATATGACGCAGGAGATTTATGATGAGGCTATTGCTACTGCCGATAAGAAAGTAGAAGAAGTAGAAGATTCTGCATGGCCGGATAACAGTCAGATTACCTGGAATCTGTTTGTAGACGGAAATGCCGGTTCTTATATAGACTTTGGTTATAGCGAGGATTATGTGAAGTTTGGAGAGGATGATAATCAGGCATTCACGATTGAACTTTGGGTGAATATTAAAGAATATTGTAATAAACAGGGAGAAGACAACTGTACTTTCCTTTCTACCATGACCAACGATCCTTATTGGAGCGGATGGCGTGCACAGGATCGTACAAAGGGATTATTAAGAACAATGGTTGCTCACTGGCAAGATAATAATTACACAAATCCACAAGAATGGGAACCGGGATGGAAAAAGTCGGATAACTGGACCAAAGATCGTTGGACGCATTATGCATTCTTGTTCAGGGATAAGGGACTGCCGGGATTTGATACTCCGACAGATGTGAAGTGTTATTCTATGATTGACGGTACGAGACAAGGTGAAATCATTCGTGTGGGTGAGCCCTGGAGAACGTATATCAATAAACAATCCATAGTCAATCAGATTCACATGACCGGATTCTGTATGATGGACAATAATGGAAATCGTAACGAATGGTTCTCCGGTTACATAAAGAAGATACGTATCTGGAAAACAAACCGGACAGAAAATCAGGTATATGCTTCTTATATGGGTAATGAAGAAGGTGTAAGTGCCGATAATCCGAATTTGGTAGAAGCCTGGGATTTTGAAGTGAAAGGTGATCAGCCTACTCAAAGTGCTACCAATACAATAACAGGTTTGAAAGGCCATACGGCAACATTGGTTGGCAATAACTGGCAATGGGTTGAATCCACAGACATTACAGATAATAAATAATTGTTTACCGGGATGAGTTTTCAATAGGTAGATTAAATATTCCCCTTATCTCTGTCATAAGGACAGAGTGAGGGGAAATTATTCTCCAATAACCCTTTATTAATCCTTTATTTTTATTGTAGAAAAGTGTTTTGGTCTGTATTTGTTCTTTATTGAATAAATATTATCGTTTTTTTTCAGCTATTTCTGCAATCTTTGTAACAGGAAAAATACTATAAACTTATAAACTATCATGAAAGGCAAAATTCTTTTGGCTCTGACACTACTATTGGGAGCATCAACTACTATATGGGCAGTCGGCAATTCAGGAAAAGCAAACCAGAAGAAGCATGCATATACTAACGAAGATGTATGGGCAGCTTATGAAGGATTTAACAATACACTACTAGACTCCAATAAATATATTTACAAGACAAATTCTTCCTATCCAAGTGCTGTTGACCGTGGCAATGGAGCAGCGGCTATCTGGTGCCAGCCTATTTATTGGGATATGGCAATGAATGCTTATAAACTGGCAAAGGCACAGAAAGACAGAAAGAAGACAAGTTATTATAAAACACTCTGCGAGAAAATATTCGCAGGGAACAAAGCGCAATATTGTCAGTTTGATTTTGATGATAACAATGAAAATACCGGCTGGTTCATCTACGATGACATCATGTGGTGGACTATCAGCCTGGCACGCGGCTACGAACTTTTTGGAGTGGATGAATATCTGAAACTCTCGGAAGCCAGTTTCAAACGTGTATGGTATGGCTCGGAAAAAGTCGGTGATACCGGTTCGTATGACAAAGAAAACGGAGGTATGTTCTGGCAATGGCAGCCCATTCAAAATCCGAAACCGAATAAATTCGGTGATGGAAAGATGGCATGTATCAACTTTCCGACAGTTGTTGCGGCATTAACCCTCTACAATAACGTGCCTGAAAATAGAAAAGAATCGACCGACAAACGGCCGGATTATCAGACGAAAGCTCAATATCTTGCCAAAGGTAAAGAAATCTATGAATGGGGAGTGGAAAATCTGTTGGATAAAGCAACTGGAAAGATTGCTGATAGCCGTCATGGAAATGGCAATCCCGCCTGGAAAGCACATGTCTATAATCAGGCAACCTTTATCGGAGCCTCCATACTGCTTTATAAAGCGACCGGAGAGAAACGTTATCTGGATAATGCTATTCTTGCGGCAGACTATACAGTGAAAGATATGTCTGCAGAACATAAAGTGCTACCTTTCGAAGGTGGTATTGAACAGGGTATCTATACTGCCATCTTTGCGGAATATATGGCATGGTTGGTGTATGATTGCGGACAAACCCAATATCTCCCGTTCCTGAAACGTACCATCAAAACAGGTTGGGCAAACAGAGATAAGACACGGAACGTATGTGGAGGCGAATACTATAAAAAGTTGCCGGAAGGTGCGGAAATCGACAGTTATTCTGCTTCCGGTATACCGGCATTGATGCTTTTGTTTCCGGCTAAGAAGTAAATAGAAAACGACACAGAACCACGTAAAAATGAATAATAAACAACTACTGATTATATTCAGCCTGTTATTAACCGGCAATTATGCTTCTTTTGCTCAAACTCAAACGGCCAAAGACAAGGAAGCAAAAACGACTTTTCAAACTGCCGAACCCTGGAAACCCGAAACAGATGTGCGTGCTGATGCCACGATGGTGTATGGCACGCTGGATAAAAAGGGTGTTTCTTTTGAACAGCGTGTTCAGTCGTGGAGAGACAAGGGGTATCAGACACAATTTATGACCGGAGTGGCATGGGGAGACTATAAAGACTATTTTCTCGGCAAATGGGATGGAATAGACGGTCACCTGAAAGAGGGCCAGCGGGATCGTAACGGAAACGAGATAGCCCACGGACACTTGATTCCCTACATTGTGCCTACCGAAAGTTTTATCCGTTATATGCAGGAAACGCAGATAAAGCGGGTGATTGATGCCGGCATTACTTCCATCTATCTGGAAGAACCGGAGTTCTGGATGCGTGGCGGATACAGCGAGGCTTTCAAGTCCGAATGGCAGAAATATTATAATTTTCCCTGGAGACCTCAACATGAATCTCCCGAGAATACCTATCTCTCCAATAAATTGAAATATCATCTCTACTATAATGCATTGGATAAGATATTCACTTATGCGAAAGAATATGGTAGATCGAAAGGATTGGATGTGAAATGCTACGTGCCTACTCACTCTTTGATTAACTATACTTCCTGGCAGATTGTAAGTCCGGAAGCCAGTCTGGCTTCATTGGATTGTGTAGATGGTTATATCGCACAGGTGTGGACAGGTACTGCCCGTGAACCGAACTTCTATAACGGTGTAAAGAAGGAGCGTGTATTTGAGAATGCTTTTCTCGAATACGGATGCATGAAATCCATGACTGCCCCTTTAAATCGTAGAATGTATTTCCTGACCGACCCGATTGAAGACCGTGCTAAAGACTGGTTGGATTATAAGATCAATTATCAGGCCACTTTTGCCGCACAGTTAATGTATCCGATGGTGGATACTTATGAAGTGATGCCATGGCCGGATCGTATTTATCAGGGATTATACCGGATAGCAGGAACGGATCAGAAAGAACGTATTCCCCGTTCGTATTCTACGCAAATGCAGGTGATGATTAACACTTTGAATGACATTCGCACTTCTGACAAACAAATCAGCGGTACGCACGGCATTGGTGTATTGATGGCAAATTCGCTGATGTTCCAGCGTTTCCCGGATCATAACGGATATGACGATCCACAATTCTCCAGTTTCTATGGACAAACCTTGCCTTTATTGAAAAGGGGAATTCCGGTGGAACTGGTACACATGGAGAATACTCCGTTTAAAGATACTTTCAACGGACTTCAAGTGCTCGTAATGTCTTATTCGAATATGAAACCGATGAAATCGGAATATCATAACTATCTGACAGACTGGGTTAAAAAGGGAGGTACGTTGGTGTACTGTGGAGAAGATGTCGATCCTTATCAAACAGTTTTAGAATGGTGGAATACGGAAGGAAACGCATACAAAGCCCCTTCGGAACATCTGTTTGAGGCGATGGGCTTGTCCCGCACTCCCAGTGATGGAACCTATCGATTTGGGAAAGGCACCGTGATTGTCATGCGCGAAGATCCGAAACATTTTGTATTAAAGGGCGGGAACGACCGGAAATACTTTGAAACGATTGCATCCTCTTATCAGAGTAAAACAGGTAAGAAGATAGAAATCAAAAACAATTTTATGGTGGAACGTGGTCCTTATACGATTGCGGCAGTAATGGATGAGAGTTCTTCTAAAGAGCCTTTGAAACTGTCGGGATTGTATATCGATTTGTTCGACAAAGACCTGCCGGTATTGACTGTCAAGCAGATTAATCCCGGTGAACAGGGGTATTTGTACGACTTGAATAAAGTATCGGGTAAAGTTAAAGCAAAGGTACTTTGTGGAGCCTCCCGCATTTATGATGAAAAAGTAGGGAAGCAAAGCTACTCGTTCGTAGCTAAAAGTCCGTTACATACGACGAATGTATCAAGAGTCCTTTTGCCACGTAAACCTGGAAAGGTCTTGGTAAACGGAAAGGCAGAACAGTCTGAATGGGATGAATCTTCCAAAACTCTTTTATTGCGTTTTGAGAATGACCCTGCCGGAGTGAATGTATCGATAGAATGGTAAATAGATTAAATAAATAGGTGAATTAAATTATGAAACAACAACTGATGATGCTGTTGCTGGGAACAGCTTCTGTACTTTGTAGCTGTGAGACCCAGATAGAACAGCACGAGAAGAATGAATTACGTGCTCCGGCATATCCGCTGGTGACGATCGATCCTTATACCAGTGCATGGTCCACTACGGACAATCTGTATGACAGCCCTGTGAAACATTGGACAGGCAAGGACTTTCCTTTGCTTGGCGTTGCGAAAGTAGACGGACAAACCTACCGTTTCATGGGAACGGAAGAGCTGGAGCTAAGACCTTTGGTGAAGACATCCGAACAAGGTAGCTGGACGGGAAAGTATACCACTCAACAGCCTGCTGACGGATGGCAGAATGCCGGATTTAATGATAAAGCCTGGAAAGAAGGCGAAGCTGCCTTCGGAACCATGGAAAATGAACATACTGCCAAGACCCAATGGGGTGAAGAATTTATCTGGGTACGCCGGGTGGCTGATATTCAGGAGGATTTGACAGGGAAGAATGTATATCTTGAATTCTCTCATGACGATGACGCTATCATTTATATCAACGGCATCAAAGTAGTAGATACAGGTAATGCTTGTAAAAAGAACGAGCGGGTGAAACTGTCTGAAGAAGTGGTCGCTTCTTTGAAACCGGGTGAAAATCTGATTGCCGGCTATTGTCGTAACCGGGTAGGAAACGGATTGCTGGATTTCGGCTTGTTGGTAGAACTGGACGGTTACCGTTCTTTCCATCAAACAGCGCAACAAACTTCTGTAGATGTACAACCCATGCAGACTTATTATACATTTACTTGCGGTCCGGTAGATTTGAAACTGACATTTACCGCTCCTATGTTCATGGATAATCTGGACTTGTTGTCACGTCCGGTCAACTACATTTCTTATGAAGTAGCCTCCAATGACGGTCAGAAACATCAGGTTGAGTTGTATTTCGAAGCATCTCCACAATGGGCAATCGACCAACCTCACCAGGAATCTGTTGCTGACAGCTTTACTGACGGCGATTTGTTATTCCTTCGTACCGGAAGCCGTAATCAGGATATTCTGAAGAAAAAGGGTGATGATGTTCGTATCGACTGGGGACATTTCTATCTCGCGGCAGAAAAGGAAAACAGCACTTATGCAATCGGTGACGGCAGAGAGCTGCGGAAGAACTTTGTAGCCAATAAACTGGAAGCTCCTACCACAAATGGTTATGATAAACTAGCTTTGGTACGTTCATTGGGCGAAACACAAAAAGCTGATGGTCATCTGTTGATCGGATATGATGATATTTATTCTATCCAATACTTTGGTGATAACCTGCGTCCCTACTGGAACCGTGAGGGCAATGAAACGATTGTTTCCCAATTCCAGAAAGCGGAGAAAGAATACAAGACGCAAATGAAGAATAGCGCTGCTTTTGATAAGAAACTGATGGAAGAAGCTACAGCTGCCGGTGGACGTAAATATGCTGAACTTTGTGCATTGGCTTATCGCCAGGCATTGGCAGCTCATAAACTGGTACAGGCTCCGAACGGTGACTTGGTATTCCTTTCTAAGGAGAACTTCAGTAATGGTTCCATCGGAACAGTCGACCTGACTTATCCGGGAGCTCCGTTGCTTTTATACTATAATCCGGAATTGGTGAAGGCTACTATGAACCATATCTTCTATTATAGCGAAAGCGGAAAATGGGCGAAACCATTTGCTGCACATGATGTCGGTACTTATCCATTGGCTAACGGTCAGACCTATGGCGGTGATATGCCGGTAGAAGAATCGGGTAATATGGTAGTGCTGGCTGCTGCCATTGCAAAGGTAGAAGGTAATGCAGATTACGCACAGAAACATTGGGAAACTTTGACCACATGGACAGACTATCTGGTAGAGAACGGACTTGATCCGGCCAACCAACTTTGTACCGATGACTTTGCAGGTCACTTTGCACACAATGCAAACCTTTCTATCAAAGCGATCATGGGGGTTGCTTCCTACGGTTATCTGGCAGATATGCTGGGCAAAAAAGACGTGGCTGAAAAGTACACACAGAAAGCGAAAGAAATGGCTGCCGAATGGGTGAAAATGGCTGATGATGGTGACCACTATCGTCTGACATTTGATAAGCCGGGAACATGGAGCCAGAAGTATAACTTGGTATGGGATAAACTGTTGAATCTGCAAATCTTCCCTAAAAATGTTGCAGAAACGGAAATAGCTTACTATCTTTCGAAGCAAAATAAATATGGTCTTCCGTTGGATAACCGTGAAACATACACAAAGACCGACTGGATCATGTGGACAGCTACATTGGCAAATGACAAGGCTACCTTTGAGAAATTTATCGAACCCGTATATCTGTTTATGAACGTTACACCTAACCGTGTTCCGATGTCCGACTGGGTGTTTACAGATGAACCGAATCAGAGAGGCTTCCAGGCACGTTCCGTTGTAGGTGGATATTATATTAAGATGCTTGAAGGAAAATTGATTAAATAACACACACCATGAAGAAACTAGCTCTATTCGCTTTTACGTTACTTAGTGCGTGGAGTATGACTGCAAAAACAATTACCGGACCGGTGGACTATGTTAGTCCACTGGTTGGTACGCAGTCAAAGCACGCATTATCTACCGGAAATACTTACCCCGCCATTGCGCTACCCTGGGGAATGAACTTTTGGGTTCCGCAGACTGGTAAAATGGGCGATGGATGGGCGTATACGTATGACGCTGACAAGATCAGAGGATTCAAACAAACCCATCAACCAAGTCCCTGGATCAATGATTACGGTCAATTTGCCATTATGCCGGTAACCGGTAAGGCAGTATTTAATCAGGATGAGCGTGCCAGTTGGTTCTCTCACAAAGCTGAAACGGCTACTCCTTATTATTATAAAGTATATCTTGCCGATCATGATGTAGTGACCGAAATCGCTCCGACAGAGAGAGCGGCTGCTTTCCGTTTCACTTTCCCCGAAAACGACCACTCTTACGTAGTGGTAGACGCCTTCGATAAAGGCTCGTTTGTGAAAGTAATCCCTTCGGAGAACAAGATTATCGGCTATACCACAAAAAACAGCGGTGGTGTTCCTGCCAACTTTAAAAACTACTTTGTACTGGTATTCGACAAACCGTTTACTTATACGGCTGCCGTAGCCGGCGGTGTGATTGACACCAACAAACTGGAAGCGACAGACAATCATGCCGGCGCACTGATCGGTTTCAAAACCCGCAAGGGCGAACAGGTAAATGTGCGTGTGGCTTCTTCTTTTATCAGTCCCGAACAGGCGGAGCTGAACCTGAAAGAACTGGGTACGGACAATGTTGAACAGATTGCAGCAAAAGGCCGCAAGGTATGGAACGATGTTCTGGGACGTATTGAAGTGAAAGATGATGATATCGATCATTTGCGTACCTTCTACTCTTGTCTGTATCGTTCGGTATTATTTCCCAGAAGTTTCTACGAGATAGATGCAAAAGGAGACGTGATGCATTATAGCCCTTATAACGGCGAAGTACTTCCGGGATATATGTTTACCGATACCGGTTTCTGGGATACGTTCCGTTGTCTTTTTCCATTTCTTAACCTGATGTATCCATCCATGAATACGAAGATGCAGGAAGGACTGGTGAACACTTATAAGGAAAGCGGCTTCCTTCCGGAATGGGCGAGCCCCGGCCATAGAGGTTGTATGGTTGGAAACAACTCCGCTTCCATCGTTGCCGATGCTTATTTGAAAGGATTGAAAGGATATGATATCGAGACGCTGTGGGAGGCCGTGAAACATGGAGCGAATGCAGTGCATCCGAATGTTCGTTCTACCGGACGTCTGGGATATGAATATTACAATAAACTGGGATATGTGCCTTATAACGTAGGTATTAACGAAAATGCAGCCCGTACATTGGAATATGCTTATGATGACTGGTGTATCTATCAACTGGGCAAAGCCTTGAAGAAGCCGAAAAAAGAGATCAAGGTCTTCGCAAAGAGAGCGATGAACTATAAGAATCTTTATGATCCCGAACACAAGTTGATGCGCGGTAAGAATGAAGACGGTACGTTCCAGTCTCCGTTCAATCCGTTGAAGTGGGGGGATGCCTTTACGGAAGGTAACAGCTGGCATTACACCTGGTCGGTATTCCATGATCCTCAAGGTCTGATCGACCTGATGGGAGGTAAAGCCGGATTCAACCAGATGATGGACTCTGTATTTATTCTGCCTCCGATTTTCGATGAAAGCTATTACAGAGCCGTTATTCATGAAATCCGTGAGATGCAGATAATGAATATGGGTAACTATGCACATGGTAATCAACCGATTCAGCACATGCTCTATATGTACAACTATTCCGGGGAACCCTGGAAAGCGCAACATTGGATTCGTGAAGTGATGGACAAACTTTATACTCCTGCTCCCGACGGTTACTGCGGTGATGAGGATAACGGTCAGACTTCCGCCTGGTATGTATTCTCTGCCATGGGATTCTATCCGGTATGTCCGGGTACGGATGAATATGTTTTGGGTACTCCTTACTTCAAGGAGATGAAGCTGCATCTGGAAAACGGAAAGACGGTGTCTATCTCTGCTCCGAATAACGGAGACGACAAGCGTTACATTTCGTCAATGACGTTGAATGGCAAAGAATACACCAAAAACTACCTGACTCATCAGGATTTGTTGAATGGCGCCACCATTTCTTTCAAAATGGACGCAACCCCCAATCAGCAACGTGGTACCAAAGAGTCCGATTTCCCTTATTCTTTCTCTAACGAACTAAAAAAGAAGAAGTAATCATGAAGAAACAAATCAAATATATCAGCGCAGGTATGTTGGCAGGTATGCTTCTCTGTGGTGGGGAGCTGCAAGCCTCCAACCGTATGCCGGAAATGCATGTATGTCTGGCGGATGCCATTCAGAAAGATAACCGCCCGGAAATATCCAATCGTCTGTTCCGTTCCAATGCGGTAGAGAAGGAGATTCTCCGTGTACAGAAACTTTTAAAGAATGCGAAGTTGGCATGGATGTTTACCAACTGTTTCCCGAATACACTGGATACAACCGTACATTTCCGTAAAGGAAGCGATGGCAAACCGGATACGTTCGTATATACGGGCGATATTCATGCCATGTGGTTGCGTGATTCCGGTGCGCAGGTATGGCCTTACGTGCAATTAGCTAATTCGGACCCCGAACTGAAAGAAATGCTGGCAGGAGTTATTCTCCGTCAGTTCAAATGTATCAATATCGATCCGTATGCGAACGCTTTTAATGACGGTGCTATTCCTGACGGTCATTGGATGAGCGACCTTACGGACATGAAACCGGAGTTGCACGAACGTAAATGGGAAATTGACTCCTTATGCTATCCGTTGCGCTTGGCCTATCATTACTGGAAGACTACCGGAGATGCGAGCATATTCAATGAAGAGTGGATTCAGGCAATCACTAATGTCCTGAAAACATTCAAAGAACAACAACGCAAAGACGGAGTAGGTCCTTATAAATTCCAACGTAAGACGGAACGTGCACTGGATACTGTGAGCAATGACGGTCTGGGAGCACCGGTGAAACCTGTCGGTTTGATTGTTTCCAGTTTCCGTCCTTCGGACGACGCTACTACACTTCAATTCCTGGTTCCCTCCAATTTCTTTGCCGTATCTTCCTTGCGTAAGGCTGCCGAGATCCTGGAGAAGGTAAACAAGAAGACAGCCTTGTCTAAAGAATGTAAAGACCTGGCGCAGGAGGTGGAAACAGCTTTAAAGAAATATGCGGTGTATAATCATCCTAAATATGGTAAAATCTATGCGTTCGAGGTGGATGGTTTTGGAAATCATCATCTGATGGACGACGCCAATGTGCCGAGTTTGCTTGCGATGCCTTATCTGGGTGATGTGAATGTGAACGATCCGATTTATCAGAATACCCGCCGTTTTGTGTGGAGTGAGGACAATCCTTATTTCTTTAAAGGCAAGGCAGGTGAAGGAATCGGCGGACCGCATATCGGTTATGACATGGTGTGGCCGATGAGTATTATGATGAAGGCTTTCACAAGTCAGAATGATGCCGAAATCAAGACTTGCATTAAGATGTTGATGGACACAGATGCCGACACCGGCTTTATGCACGAATCTTTCCACAAGGATAATCCGAAGAAATTTACCCGTGCATGGTTCGCCTGGCAGAATACTCTTTTCGGTGAGTTGATTTTGAAGCTGGTTAATGAAGGAAAGGTAGATTTATTGAATAGTATACAGTAATATGCTGACATAGTAAATTGAACGCTGATAACGCGGATGATGCGGTTCTTTTTCTGATGCAAGATTAGAAAAAACGTGTTATCCGCGTCGTCTGCATCTAAATATGAATAGCTGAAAACTAATATTAAAAAAAACAATTGTATCATGAAAAAGTTATGTGTATGGGCAGTTGCCGCCCTTTTAATGGCAGCTTGTACTCCGAAAGCTGAAAAGGTTACAGATTCCGGTTTATTGCAGAGTAAATTCCAGACAGAAGTAGATGGAAAGAAGACTGATTTGTTCACTCTGCGTAACAAGAACAACATGGAAGTTTGTATCACGAACTTCGGTGGACGTATTGTTTCAGTGATGGTTCCCGATAAAGACGGACAGATGCGTGACGTTGTTCTCGGTTTCGATTCTATTCAGGACTATATCAGCAAACCTTCGGACTTCGGTGCTACTATCGGACGTTATGCCAATCGTATCAACCAGGGCAAGTTCACATTGGATGATGTAGAATATCAGCTTCCCCGCAATAACTACGGTCATTGTCTGCACGGCGGACCGCAAGGATTCCAATACCAGGTGTTTGATGCAGAATTGTTGAACCCGCAGGAATTGCAGTTGACTTACCGTGCAGAAGACGGTGAAGAAGGTTTTCCGGGAAACATCACTTGCAAGGTGTTGATGAAACTGACGGACGATAATGCCATTGATATTCAATACGAAGCGGAAACAGACAAACCGACGATTGTAAATATGACCAACCATTCCTATTTTAACCTTGAAGGCGATGCCGGCAACAATTCCGGTCATTTGCTGATGGTGGATGCGGACTATTATACTCCGGTGGACAGTACTTTCATGACAACTGGCGAGATTGTTCCGGTAGAAGGAACTCCGATGGATTTCCGTACCCCGACTCCGGTAGGCGAACGTATCAACGATTATGATTTCGTACAGCTGAAAAACGGCAATGGCTACGATCACAACTGGGTATTGAACACGAAAGGCGACGTAACCCGTAAATGCGCTTCTTTGAAATCACCGAAGACTGGTATCGTACTCGACGTTTATACTAACGAACCGGGTATTCAAGTATATGCAGGTAACTTCCTCGATGGTTCACTGACCGGAAAGAAAGGCATTACTTACAACCAACGCGCTTCCGTATGTCTCGAAACGCAGAAATATCCGGATACTCCGAACAAACCTGAATGGCCGTCGGCTGTACTTCGCCCGGGCGAAAAGTATACAAGCCAATGTATCTTCAAATTCTCTGTTGATAAATAGGTTATAAAGGCAGTTCATGCCATTGAAGAACGGGTTGTCTGATCAGAGATTATCCGTTCTTTGCTTCGAATGTAATTTGTTGGTGTTCGATAGGGCTCATAGGAAAATTAGGATGATTTCCGGAATCAGTAGAATAGACGAAATGAAGAAAAATAAAACTAAAGAACTTTTTGCATCGATAGTGCTTGGAGTGGCAGTTACAGCTTGTGCGTCTGCTTCTTCTAGTGGTACGGTGACAGTGGTGGACCGACCGGACATACAGTCAGTCAATATCAATTATATCGGGTATCGTGCTCCGCTTCGACCGTTGAATTTTATAAAGTTACCGGTAGGTAGTATCCAGCCCGAAGGTTGGGTAAAGAAATATTTGGAATTGCAGCGTGATGGTCTGACCGGACATTTGGGAGAAATCAGTGCTTGGTTGGAAAAGGATAATAATGCCTGGTTGACGACTGGCGGAGACCACGGTTGGGAGGAAGTTCCTTACTGGCTCAAGGGGTATGGCAATCTGGCATATATCCTGAATGACCCGAAGATGATTGAAGAAACCAAATATTGGATTGAAGGTGTATTTGCCAGTCGCCAGCTGGATGGCTATTTCGGTCCGGTCAATGAACGTAACGGCAAACGCGAACTTTGGGCACAGATGATTATGCTCTGGTGTCTGCAATCTTATTATGAGTACTCTCAAGATCAGCGTGTCATAGACCTGATGACGAATTACTTCAAGTGGCAGATGACCGTTCCCGACGACCAGCTTCTGGAAGATTATTGGGAAAAAAGCCGTGGCGGTGACAATATCATCAGTATCTACTGGCTTTATAATCATACCGGAGATGCTTTCCTGCTCGAGTTAGCCGAGAAGATTCACCGTAATACTGCCGACTGGACGAAATCCACCTCCTTACCTAACTGGCACAATGTAAATATCGCTCAATGTTTCCGTGAGCCTGCTACTTATTATATGCAGACCGGAGATTCAGCGATGCTGAAAGCCTCTTATAATGTCCATCATCTGATTCGACGTACTTTTGGTCAGGTTCCCGGAGGTATGTTCGGTGCGGACGAAAATGCCCGTTTAGGATATATTGATCCCCGTCAGGGAGTGGAAACTTGCGGCTTGGTAGAACAAATGGCTTCCGACGAAATCATGCTTTGCATGACAGGAGACCCCATGTGGGCGGAACACTGTGAAGAAGTGGCATTCAACTCTTATCCGGCTGCCGTGATGCCGGACTTTAAAGCATTGCGTTATATCACTTGCCCGAATCATGCTATCAGTGATTCGAAGAACCATCATCCGGGTATTGACAATCGTGGTCCGTTCCTTTCAATGAATCCTTTCAGCAGTCGTTGCTGCCAACACAATCATGCACAAGGCTGGCCTTACTTCGCCGAACATCTGGTATTGGCAACTCCTGACAACGGAGTGGCAACAGCTATTTATGCAGCTTGCAAAGCTACAGTGAAAGTGGGTGACGGCAAGAAAATCACTCTCCGTGAAGAGACGAATTATCCCTTTGAAGAAGGCATCACTTTCACGATTTCTACCGATGAAAAGGTCGCTTTTCCATTTTATCTTCGCATTCCTTCATGGACTCGAAAGGCGGAAGTTCGAGTGAATGGCAAGAAGGTAAGTGCAGCTCCTGTAGCGGGAAAATATCTTTGCATCAATCGCAAGTGGGCGAATGGTGATCGTGTGGAATTGACTCTCCCGATGTCTTTGTCTATGCGTACCTGGCAGGTTAACAAAAACAGCGTGAGTGTAGATTACGGACCTCTCACTTTGTCTCTCAAGATTGCAGAGAAATATGTAGAGAAAGACAGCCGTGAAACTGCTATCGGTGATTCTAAATGGCAGAAAGGTGCTGATTCGAAGAAATGGCCTACTACTGAAATCTATCCGGATAGCCCTTGGAATTATTCATTGGTACTGGATAAGAAAGAGCCTTTGAAGAACTTTAAAGTAATCCGTAAATCCTGGCCGGCCGACAACTATCCTTTCACGGTAGCCAGTGTACCTTTGGAAGTGAAAGCTACCGGTCGTTTGGTTCCTGAATGGAAGATAGACGAAACAGGACTGTGTGGCGTATTGCCGGAAGAAGATGCGGTGAAAGGTGATAAAGAAGAAATAACATTGATCCCTATGGGTGCGGCACGGTTGAGAATCTCTGCGTTCCCGAACACAAAAGAATAAACTAATAAATAGAAAACTTAGAATAAATGAAACGTATTGTTTTTTTAGATTACATCCGTGTGTTTGCATGCTTTCTCGTCATCCTTGTTCATGCCAGTGAGAATTTCTACGGTGCTCCCGGATCCACCGATATGGCAGGACCGCAGTCTTTTCTAGCGAATGAAGCAGACCGGCTATGGGTATCAGTATACGACGGTTTTTCACGTATGGCGGTACCCCTGTTCATGATAGTCTCTGCCTTTCTGCTTGCACCGATGAAGGAAGAGCAGTCTATGTGGCAATTCTATCGCCAGCGCTGTCTTCGCATCCTTCCACCGTTTTTTATATTCATGCTACTGTACAGCACTCTACCTATGTTGTGGGGACAGATAGACGGAGAAACATCTATGAAGGACTTGTCGCGGATATTCCTGAATTTCCCGACGCTAGCCGGACACTTGTGGTTTATGTATCCCCTGATAAGCCTTTACTTGTTTATCCCTATTATATCCCCATGGTTGAGAAAAGCCACGGCTAAAGAAGAGCGTTTCTTTATAGGGTTGTTTGTGTTGTCAACCTGTATGCCTTATCTCAATCGTTGGTGCGGTGAAGTGTGGGGACAATGTTTCTGGAATGAATACCACATGTTGTGGTACTTCTCCGGTTATCTGGGCTATCTTGTTCTGGCGCATTACATTCGCGTACACCTTACCTGGAATCGTTCCAAACGTTTCACTATAGGAACCATTTTAATGGTAATCGGTGCTGTATGGACTATTTATTCATTCTATGTGCAGGCTATACCCGGCGAAATCCATTCCACACCTGTAATAGAAATAGGATGGGCTTTCTGTACCATTAACTGTGTGCTTCTCACAACGGGTACATTCCTTATGTTTACATGTATCAAACGTCCGCAAGCTCCCAGGTTGGTGACGGAAACATCAAAACTTAGCTATGGTATGTATCTTATGCACATATTCTGGCTCGGACTGTGGGTGACTGTGTTCAAAGATACGTTGGCGCTTCCCACTGTTGCCGCTATACCATGTATCGCAGTGGTTACATTTGTCTGTTGTTTTGTAACAACTAAGATCATATCGTTTATACCGGGCAGTAAATGGATAGTAGGATAAATATCCGGAAACAATAAGATTTTGAATAGATAATTAAGTTTTTCCTGATTTTCTATTCAAAATCTTACTGTTTATAGCTTATTTCCCTCTTAATGTCCTCTTTCTCTTTTTACTTCTTTCACCTCTTTCACTCCTATTATAAACCATTACTCCCCAACCTCTTACGGGTGAACCCTCCCTCTGTTTGGAGCTTTATGCCGCTTTCATCGGTTTCACCAGATACACATTCCCATATTTGGTGTGTTTGCGGGTGACACCTGCCGCAAGCAAAACTTGCGCGAACGTAGCCGGATTACTTCCACGCATGGCAGCGGGGTTATACATCTTCAGTCTCCTGAATATGTCCGAAGCCGAGAGCCGTTCGCTTCCCTCTTCATCATCTTTAGCTATCCGGAAGCAGGCATGAAAGACTTCCTCTGCCGGGCACGGATGATAAAAAGCAGCGTTATGGTGTTGCAGTTCTCGTTCCTCTTCTTTGGTGAACCAATAGCGGATGCCGGAAAGCAGTTCAGCTTTCAGTTGGGCATAGATCTGATCGTGCATGATACCTTCGCAATCGATCAGATGTTCTGCTTCAATGCAGATGAATCGCCGGCTACCGGTGGGATCGGTGAGCAAGTCAAAGCGGTTGCTTGTACCGATGAAAGAAGCGATGCGCGGCAAGTTGCGGAAATTCTTTTGATAAGCTTTGCAGATATTCAGGTTTGCCATTTGCATCAGATTCTTCAATAATGGCATTTGCTGTGTGCCGTACTTGTCAAATTCATCCATGTTCAGAAGTCCCATTTCGGCAAGTAACCTTTCCGGTTTTCCTTGTGCAGACAGTTTCAGGTTGTCTATGTAATAACGTGACAATGCCGGCGGCATCAGTGCCTTGCAAAATGTGGATTTTTGTCGTCCCTGCTCGCTGCTGACAAGTATGGGGGCTACACTGTTGGCATGTATTCCCGTCATGCCTAACCATTGGGCGGTGAGTCCCAGCATCCAGGTATGGAAGCTTTTTATCCAGAGCTGATTGTCAGAGACACGCTGCGCTAAAGCCTCCAGTCTGTCTGTCCCATCCCAGCCGGGCAGTTCTTCCATGTAAAGCCGGAAAGGATGGTATTCAGGAATACAAGTGGAATAAATGTAACGGCTCAAGTCTTTATCCCAGCAGGATATGCCCTGGTCGTGTGCTTCCATGCAGAAAGTGTTCAGTTCCCGCTTACTTACAGGTTCGAAAGGAACGGCACGCTTGTTGGCAGGACGATATTCCGTTTCTTCCGTCAATAGGTTGTAACGAAAATCATACTGTTTTTGCAGGAATGTACGTACCTCTTGGGTTAATCGGACCGGTTGTTTTCGTTCTGTCTCCTTCTCTCTTTCAGTAGGCGGTACTGTGTCCGGCAGGGGAACGGTATATTTATCTTCATGACATTTTAGCGTTTTCTGTAGCTCTTTGTCTGTTTTCTCAACTGCATCTTCTTTGTTTTCCTTCATCTGAAACAAGTTTAGTTCCTTCAATACCTGTCTCCATATCAAAGTTATTGCATTCATTATTTTTTCTATTTTTAAGTGATTAAAATCGGTTTATTGTTCAGCGCTGATACTGCGAATGTACTATAGGATGATACCGGTTTGCAAGTATTTCTCCGGAAAAAATATTAATTTCTACGTACCTGAAGAAGTCGGCTTCTTATCATCCTTTTCTCTATTTTTTATCGTATCTTTGACGAAGAGTTATTGTTGATTCACTTTCGTGGTTCAATCAAATGACAAGAGTGATCTAATTGGATAACGATTGTGATTTAAATGAACCACGGTAGTGGTTTGATGATAAACTTAAAGTTTTTACATGAAATGTATTCACTATCAAAACGTTAACTGCTGATGGCTATACTTTACGATTGGTATGAGAATCCCGGTGAGTCCGACGATTCGGAAGAGAAAGGTTTGCATCCCCGCATTTTTTTGAATGGTAAGGTGGGAACGGATAAACTGTGCCGGATGATTCACGGACGCAGTTCGCTTTCCGTAGGTGATGTAAAAAATGCGTTTGAGATGCTTGCCCAAATTTGTGGTGAAGAACTGCGCGAGGGACGTGAGGTGCATATTGAGGGACTTGGCTATTTTGCTCCAATCTTGCGGAGTACACAAAAAGTGACTCGCAGCACTAAGAACAAATGGTCGAAAATGGAGTTGAAAACAATCGGTTTTCGTCCCGATGCCCGTTTGCGGGGAGAACTGGTAGGTGTTAAGGGCAGCCGAAGCAAGTATGCACGCCATTCGGAATCCTTGTCGGCAGTGGAGATAGATATGCGGCTGAAGGAATATTTCGCCGATCATGACGTAATGCTTCGCTACGATTTTCAGGAAGTATGCTGTATGACACGGACTACGGCGAATCGTCATCTCCGGCGATTACTAGAAGAAGGTAAATTGCGAAATATCGGTAAACGTATGCAGCCGATTTATGTGGCTGCAGCGGGTTATTACGGGGTATCTCGTGATGTGCTCCGGCGGTAAATGGAAACGATTTGAAGTGTGTCGGTGAAAGTGGTGAAAGCGTGATAGAAGGGCTTTTGCATAGTCGCTTTCACCCGCTTTCTTGCTTGGAATAGAGGTTTCAGGAAGAAGGTGAAAGCGGTGAAGGATGTAGGTATTTCGTATGATAATATAGGGCTTTTTTGTCTTATAATAAAAATCAATTCGTTACAATTATGCATTAAAACGGGTGCTTTTGTGTTTGTATGTTATTGATAATCAATAGTATGTCCGGTGATGGAGTGTAACATCCATTTGCTTGGCATTTATATGTATCGTATCTTTATGAAAAATGCGTTACTTGAAAAATCTAATATATATGAAAGGATTTCTATTTTCATTGCTAGTATTTTTTAGCCTTAGCCTTACAGCACAAAATCAAGCAAAATTGTGCTTTTTAAAGAAGACAATTGATTTGGGAGAGTTTGTTTGTACGAAAGATTCCATTGTTAAAATCAATTTTATATTCTCAAATAATGGGGATGCTCCTTTAGTTATTTATAATATTGTCGCTTCATGTGGGTGTGTAAAGCCTAAATGGCCTAAGAAACCGATAAAAAGTGGGGAGAAGTCTATTGTTTGTATAGAATTGGACACAAAAGATCGACATGGGGTTTTTACTAAAGATATTTATGTTGAATCGAATTCTATAGAACGTGTATTGCTATTAAAAATAAAAGGAAATATTAAAAGATTATGATTATTATGAAAGAACACATGCTGTCGTTTAAATTTATTGGTGTTGTAGCACAGCTAGGCCTAATTTTAATGTTGATGGTATCTTGTAGCCAAGATGAAGCCATTTATAGCTGCAATCCGGAGATAGATTTATGGGTCAAGGAGAATAAACAATCAATTAACGTAATGTCATCTAATGAATTCTTATCTTTGGAACGAGATTATCAAAAAGCTTCTTATATTGCGTTTTCTTCAAAACAACGAGAGAATTTATGGATCTCCAAAATTACAGAAGCCTCAAAACTGGATTGGAGTGAAGATGAACAAAAACATATAGGGAAATTATTAATCGCTTTAAAAGAACATTCAAATATTTTTTCTAAAGATTGTCCGGAAGAATATAAAGATGACTTTAAGATTTGGGTTTATCAATGGATTAAAGGAGGAGAAGAGCTCTTTAATTGGTCTCCTAAATTAATTAAGAATTTATTATTCTCTCCTAATCAATTGTTGAGTAAAGATGGAGAAATTAAAGGCGGTAAGAATAAAATAGCTCGTCAATTAAAAACGCGAAGTGAAGATGGGGGAGATAGTAGTCGTAATTGCAATTGCAATTCTAATTCTAGTCATGGAGAAGGCATATTTTCAGATGATTGTTCAGAGGATAGTCATTGTGTGCAAGGATATTGGGGCTGTGAAACAAAGTGGGCTGGATGTGGATTATTCTTCTTAGATTCATGTGATGGATATTGTTGGTAATTGTAAATTGTATGTAATTTGTGACTTATGAAAAATAAAGCATATTTAATTATCCTGATAGTATCTCTGATACTAACTTTTGCTGTTGGTCCATTGCGTATGTTTTGTCTTTTTGAGAATCCTCCACTTTATTTGGGAACATTGATCCGCGGGATAGTCTTTTGGGGGCTAACTGTTTATTTCCTTACCAGATATAGTGATAGAGTGAAACCATATAAAATTGTGTTATTGGTGTTGCTGGCGGACTTAGTACCGGATATTATTGTTAGGGTATTTATGGGACATTTTATGATTGCATTGCCTTCATTCCCTGATACAATTTTACAGATAATAGTTGTTTTATTAGGTTGGTGGTATACCCGACTTAATAAAGTGGAAAAGGTGGTGTTGACATTAGTAAATTTATTGATTTGTATTGGAGTATCTTCGTATGGTTTTGTCCAGTGGAATGATTTGGACTTTGTCAAAGATGGTAAGTTTAAGAAATTAGAAATCGTTGATATGTTAGAGCAGGGAGATTCTACCTTATCTCAAGATAGTATTATAAGCAAACTTCAAGGTAAGAACCTGATTGTTTATGTTGGAGGTGAGGATGATGAAAAAAATAAGATTGGGCTAACTTTCTTACAAAAGGTGCAGAAAGAATTTGAGGAAAATAGCGGTACAGTTGTATTGGCTCTGATTTATCATAGCAACTCTGAAAGCCGGACCTCAACTTTACTTCCGGAAAATATTGACTATCTAATTTTAAGTATGGATCAAGATAAATCTCAACTCAAAAGTTCTGTTTTGTATCATTGGTATGTTGTGGATAGAAATAAAGAAATTAGATGGAGGAAAAAAATACAGTTGCAAGAAAATAATGATGCGCAGAAAGAACGAAATGAATTACAATTTCTTAGGGAACTTATAGCAGGATTAAATGGAAACGTTGAATGAATCTTTCAGAAAGCTTTCTCTTGTGGGCAAAATATTGCGGTTGATTGGTAAATAAACATACTTTTTTCTTATATTTGTGATTCAAGAACACAAGATAAAGAGAATGATGAAACTGTCTATTTATTCTTTTAAGCAATTACTGTCAGGAGGGCTGCTTTGTTGCGCGATTCTGTTGGCAGCTTATATATTTCAGGCATTTTTCCCTGAAATGTATGTTGATGCGTTTTCATCTTCTATACATCTATTGATGTGGCTGACACTCTTTGTGGGGGCATTACTATGGACATTCCGTGTAAAAGGAGAACGTATCGGTATTTCTGAAGTAATAGACTGGCAGTTTATAGCCGCTTTTGTTTTGATTACGGCAGATCAGATTTATATCATCATGCCGAAAGAAATTCATTTGGATATAGCGCCTGTATTGTCGGGATATACTATTCCTGTATTGGTTGTCGTTGGTGTAATGGTAGCCGGCACGATTAAAGTCTCCATTGCATTGTATCAAAAATTGGCTGACGAACGTCGACAAACCATTCTTCAAGCTCAAAAAATACAACAATTAATGGATGATCCTCCGACAGAACAGAAAGGCGTTTCTTTTCTTCGTATGCTTATTGAGAATCGCTCTATCGCTCAATTATCTGTTAAAGATTATCTTTTATTAGTAGAGGGGTGCCATCTGATTGATCCTGATTTATTTGCTTGGTTGAGAAGGCAAGGTTGTCAACTCACACCGCGAGATATTGTATTATGTGTGCTTATTCGAATGTGTAAAACGAAAGGGGAAATTTTATCTATATTTTGTATTAGTGATGGCACTTATCGTACAATGAAGTCCCGTGTTCGAAAGCGTTTGGGGATTGGAGAGGAGGATTTGGAAGTCTTTTTGCAGAACGAATTAAAATAATAATTTTTGTAGGGTACCGACCAATCGTATAAATGTGTCAATAATTGCCAAACTCCCACCCATGATCATATAGTAAAACCATACTCGTTTATTGGAATATGGTTCTTGTGGAAATAGGCTGATAGCTCCTGCCACAAATGTTGTTCGTGCAAGGAGCTCAAAGAAAATAATTAGAAAATCTTGAAATGTATAGTTTATGTTGTCAATAAAGCGATCTAAATAACACATTGTAATACTGGCAATCCACATTACATTATATAGAAATATATATATAATTATTCTTTTATACATTCTTCGTATTCTTTATCAGCTGCTCTTTGGTTTCTTCGGTAGTTGGCTAATGCTTGTGTATAACAATAGGTAGTTGGAGATTCTGCTTTGCATTTGGCTATGGCATTATTATAATCTGCTTCAGCTTGTGTATATGCTGCTTGTCTCAATTCTTCACATTTGCTATTACCATTTCCTTCTTTGCGTGTTTTTAATATCTTTCTTTTTGCTAGCTCACGACTTTTGGCATATTGCCTGAATAATAACAACCGTTCCTCTTCACTCAATCTTAAGAATACCGTATGTTCAAGCAAGCCTTTTTTAGCTTCATCCATTTGTCGGAGTTCTTCTTCCAGATTCGCTTTTTTGATGAAATCTTCCATATACTCATCATCATTCAGACTTTCCATGAGTTTGTCATATTCTTTATTATTTAGTTTGGATGTATAAGCACTAAACTTGTCCGCTAATTGTTCACTACATCTTTCAAATTCATAAAACTCGTCTGAATTGGCAACGGAATCTATCAATACATTTCCTGTATTCCAAGTTTGAGAGACCAAGCTGCGTGTTTTGGCAATTGAGTTTACTTCTGTTGCTGTCTCATTTGTATAGTTGTATTCATCGGTGCTACAACTATAAATAAGGAATGTGGTCAATAATATTCCAAACAGTGTAATTACGTATATACTGCTCTGTTTTTTGTTCTCGCTTTTCATGTCTTGTTTATAATTTAAATTAGGAAAAACAAAGAAAGGGATTTTATAGCAATTAGATGGAATGTTTTGTTCAAAAAATGAAATAATTTGTTCAAATAGCTGTTTGATGACTATAATAACTCATATATCAATGTTACAATTTAGATATAAAATGACTTTTTTAGGGCTCTATATGCCCGATAAATGCCTATATGACAGGGATAGGAGTGTAACGCCCCCTTGAATGGCATTTGTTATGCTCGTATCTTTGTGTAAAAATAATATTATGAAAGCACTGACAAAGCTGATTCCTATTATTTGTCTTTTTGTTATTACAGGCGGCTCTCTTTTTTATTCTTGTTCACAAGAGAAGAAAGAGGAGATTGCTATTATACTTCCGTTGGAGGCAGCTTTGTCACAGGCTAGAGAAAATCGTGTTGAACTTGAGAAGGTATTACATCGTTATCAATCCAATCCATCGGATAGCTTGAAATATAGGGCAGCTCGTTTCCTGATAGAGAATATGCCATCTTATACCTATTATAAAGGTAAGCTGCTGAAACAATACCTCACCTTCTTTACTCTCCTGCAAGAAGCACGGAGTAAAAAGGTATATCCACAAGCAATGATAGATTCTATCAGAAGGATGTATGGACCATTTTCTTTAGATTCTTTGCAATATTGCAAAGACGTTTTGACAGTCGATTCTGCTTATTTATGTAATAACATTGACTGGGCATTTAAAGTATGGCAAGAACAGCCTTGGGGGAAGAATGTATCTTTTGCCGATTTTTGCGAGTGTATTCTTCCTTATCGTATTGGTGATGAAACATTAAGCTATTGGCGTGAGGATATTTATCGAAAGTATAATCCTTTGCTTGATTCTCTGCGTGCTTCTACTGTTCTTGATATAAAAGATCCGCTTGTTGCAGCCCGTTGTTTGTGTGATTCTCTTCGTAAACGTAGCCGCTTCTTTACAACTACGGTTCCGCAAGGACTTCCTCATGTAGGACCGGAGATTGCTCAAAGCGTTTCGGGCAGTTGTCGTGAACTTTCCGATTATGTCGTTTATGTTTGTCGTGCGTTGGGAATTCCTTGTGCTATAGATTTTATGCCTCTTCATGGAGGTGGGAATGATGGGCACCAGTGGGTGTCGTTCACTGATAAATATGGTACGCTTTATTTTCAAGAGTATCCGGATAAGATAAAAGAAGTCCGTAAGGATAAGATGTGTGGAGCTTCGAAAATAAAGGTTTATCGGAATACGTTCAGTCTTAATCGTGCTATGCAGGCAGAAATGCAACGCTTAGATACGGCTGTTGTTCCTTTCTTCCGAGATCCGCACATCGTTGATGTGACAGCCGATTACGCAAAGACATACAAAAAGAAACTGGAGATTCCTGCATCTATGCTTTATTTGGGAAAGCCCCGTTCGCGTATAGCTTATCTTTGTGGCAGTAGCCGCATGGATTGGGAGCCTGTGGCATGGGCGGAGTTTGATGGTGAACATCTTGCTTTCAGCGATGTCCAGATAGAACCCGTCATGCGGATAGCAACTTACGAACGAGGAAGACTTCGTTACTGGACTGATCCTTTTGAAATTACTGTTTCCGGTGAATTTCATGTTTTTACTCCGTCAGATAGTGTTCAGGATGTAACGCTGTTTGCTAAATATCCTTTGTGGCAAGATGAGAAGTATCAGAAACGTATGATAGGAGGTGTTTTTGAAGGAAGCAATGATCCGGATTTTCGTCAGAAAGAGGTGCTTTTCCTGATAGAAAAGCAACCCGAACGGTTACGGACAATGGTGTATTCCCATTCTTTGATACCTTGTCGGTATGTCCGCTATATAGGACCGGAAAAGGGGCATTGTAATGTGGCGGAAATAGAGTTTTATGAAGCGGGTGGACTGTTGCCATTAAGCGGTAGAATTATTGGTACTCCCGGTTGTTATCAACAGGATGGCTCGCACGAATATACGAATGCGTTCGACGGTAATACTGAAACGTCTTTTGATTATACGGAACCCTATGGCGGCTGGACTGGGTTAGACTTAGGCACACCAAAGGTGATAGATAAGATAATTTATACGCCTGCTAACCGGGATAATTATGTTCGTTCGTTGGATGACTATGAGTTGTCTTATTGTACAAAGAGAGGGTGGAGGACGTTAGGACAGCAAACGGCGATGTTGGATTCGCTGGTTTACAGGAGGGTTCCTAAAGGAGCGTTGCTGCTGTTGCAGAATCATACACGCGGGAATCAGGAACGGATTTTTGTGTATGAGGGTGGAAAGCAGGTGTGGAAATGAAGAGTTTTTATGATTGGATGTAATATATTTAACAATTTAATATTTTATTATGAGTAAAAAAATATTTGTACAGGAGTGGCATTGGCATGTGTATTATTTATGTCAAGTTGTGGCTCTTCTGCTAAATTAGCAAAGAATCATGATGAAATGAAGAGTGATTCAAGAATATCGGATTATCTCAACATCAGTAAAAGAGAACGTGCATTGGTTGATTCTATTGTAGCATTGGATGAATATGCTGTATTTCTTGATTCATACCAAAAGTATCGGACAAAGAAGAATGCTATGCGTGAGGGCGAAGATGTGGAACAAACGAAAGAGTTTGCGGAATATGTGGCAGCATGTTCTAAAATATTCAGGATTATTGATAAGTTGAAATTAAGTAAAGATGCGTCTATTGCTGTGTTTGAGAATCTATATAGAGTTGCTAATAATAAATAAATTGAATCGTTATGAAATTATTTAAAAGTGTTTTTGGAACTATTTTGGTCGTATCATTTTTGCAGATTGGTTATAGTTGTTCCTCTGATTTCCATCGTTTTAATGATGAGTTGGATGAAATTAAAGTAAAAGGAGCAACAACAAGGGGAATGGTTGGTCATAGTATGTCTCTTGTGGACTCAGTAGCGGAGACTGATGAGTTTGTAGAATACATGATAGCACTCAATTCTTTGTATAAAAAATCAGATGAATATTTTTCAAAATTGAGCAAACAAGAAATTGAGATGTTAGAGTCTACAGCAAAATTGAATAATGTTGAAGAACTAGATGCGGGAGTAGGATATTCAGATCTTTATAAGGCTTTGAAAAGTGAGATGGATATGGTTGTGAGGACAGCGAGAGTTTTACGTGAAAAAACTGATTACTTAAGATTGAATGATAATGAATTGAATACTTTATTTAGGGGGCAGACTCTTACATCAAAGCGGGTGATTAAAAAGAATAGAAATCCGGAAAATGATCGACTAAAAAAATGTGAAGCAGAAAGACAAGCGAAATATGAACAAATTGAATCGGAAGCTACTAGAGCTACGGGAGAGTGTTTAGATATAGAAGATGAATTTAAACGTATACAATGTATAGGAGATGTGATGGTTGCTTATAATAAAAAGAAAGCTCGGGCTGATGAAGTGTATGAGGATTGTATAAAAGGTAAATGATTTGATAAAATCGTAATGCGCTCCGTGTATTGGTACGATAGAGAAGGATAGTGTGGTCTACGATTTTGAAATCTTGAGTATTCAATATGATTCTTTGCATTATGGTTTGATTGCAGATATTGAATTTGTAACGAAGAGTGGCTATCACAACCATCTCGTTATGGAGTATGATGGAAAAGAGGAATCGTTGAGTAGTACGGATGATTAAGATGTAGGATATTATGATAGTTCCAATAATAAGATTGGTGTTTATCTGTTTTAGATCTGTTTTAGGGATTATATTAGTATTATTCTGTGAAAATGAAGATAAAAAGAAATACTATGATTGTGACATTTTAAAACTTCAGTAAGTATATTGTTACTGTAGAATCATGCACGAAGAAGGTAGAGACAGATATTTTTTATGAAAATAAAAAGTTATTATGGAAATAGTATCTAAGGAGAAATGCGAATTGGTATTATATTCATGAGAAGTTAATCTTGGAATGTTATTTATTAAAATGTATATCAAATGAAAAAAGAAGTAAGAAAAAACATTTGTATAAAAGTCTTCTTTATGGCTTTTATTTTTCCCTTTATTCAAAGTTGTACTACTGACAACAATGCGCTAACTAGTGAGAACATCTGTATGGCAATAATTTCTGGTGCTGGAACTGCACCTCCTATACCGAAATTACCAGAGGATAGAGTTGTATTGATTGATTCTATAATAGAAACAAATGAAATTCAAGAATATGTTAAGACGTTAAAACGTTTAAAAAAGAAAGTAGAACCTTATACAGTGGGTATCGGTAAAGAAAAAATGAAAGAATTTAGAAAAAATATGCGAGATGAAATTTATACCAAAGCTTATTTAAAAAATATGCGAGCACAAATAGATATTGAGAATGAGCTTCAAGATCTGAATAACTGTTGGGGTAAAATAATCGTAATGTCTAAGACATTAAACCTTTCAGTAGAAGAACAAGTTGCTTTATTTGCAAAAACATTACATCAAACTTATTAAAATGAATATGAAATTAAGACTGAAAATTAGTTTAACAGTTTTACTGCTGTTATTAACGCTTTGTACAACTATTATTTATAGTTGTAGTTCTGAAGATTATGATTTTGAAGATAACTCAGAAGAACTAAAGGTAACTCGCGTAGCATACAAAGTAGGACAGTTTTGGTTGAATCTATTGCAGAATCAGATGTGTATATGGATTTTATTATAAGCTGTGATTTGTTGACCGAGAAGATGGATAATTATAGGGCAACTTTAAGTCAAGAGGAGTTAAATGAAATCTCACATAATATGAATAATGTAGATTTCGTTCTAAAACTTGTGAAAAAGGCTGGTGTTCAGAATGAAATTAATCAAATTGTTGAGGCTCGAGAAAGATTGAACAAATCAACAAAATTCTCCCAGCTTAATAGTAAAGAAGTAGATATGTTATTCTATGATTATACAAAGCCAGCTAAACATACCGTTATGTTGCTTAAAAAACGTGAGGAAAATACTAAAGAAGGTTGTTATGAAGCGTTGCTAAAAGAATTAGAAATGAGTTATAGTACATATTATGCAATGATGGCATTATGTGATAGTGAACCGATACCAGCTCTCTGTCAAATGTCGGCGGAAACATTTTTGCAAAAAGCAAAAGAAATAGCAGCTGAAAATTATAAGAATTGCATGGATAAGGTTAGAAGAGTTTTTTTATAAACTTGAAAGTAGATATGATGCTACTATTTAGATAATTAAATTGTTCCTCTGTATTTTTGCTAATTGTATAAATAATGAAACAATATGTAGTAGTTCTATACCCGTTTTTTTGCTTCCTTGCGTGTATTTACAATAAAGTTACTAATATAGTCTCTATTGAATCTGAAATGATTTTATTTTTTCAGGAAACTTTAGAAACTAACTATGGTAACAAAGATGCAGTTTGCTTATTTGTGCAGGCTTTGAAACGCTATCATTTTAATTATTTATTAGATGTAGACAAGGATAGGTTAAAACGAATAAATGAAAAGCTTTACACAGGTGGCATCCTTTATTCCTACTTCCTTGACGGGGCTATCCTGAATGATTCATGTATGTTGTTTGTTCCTACTGGTGTTTCTCCGTCAGCATATCGTCGTTCTGATGCTTATCGGCAGGCATTAAAGAAGTTGCAGGTTAAGGATTCTTATTCTGTTGGTCTAATTGTCGATTCCGCAAAGTATATGTATAATAAAGCTCAAGTGGAGGATATCCCCTTGCCATTGAAGAAGCGAGAAGATGGTTTTACATATTGGCAAAGAGAATTACTACAGGCAGTTCATCCCGCTTTGAAAGCAATAGCAAAGGTTGAAGATGAAACTGGAGGAAATCCTCCTTCGTCTGTGCTATTTGGGATGATCGCTAATAATACGGAGAATATTTGCGAAGGCTTTAAGGATGATCGGGAGGTGCAAATGTTTCTAACGCTTTATTTTTGGAAGTATTTGTGTCATTTTGCAAATATAGATTTCTATACAGGAATGGATAAAACAAGTGAAGTAATAAAATGTAAATAAGGAGAATATGAAAAGAAGTATCTTTTTATTCTTTCTGGGAATAATATTGTTTGTTTGCCAGACAAAAGCATCTACAATAAACGATGTGTCTGCTGTAGAGACAGAAATGATTAACTTTTTCTGTTCTACATTGCAACGTAACTACGGCAGTTCTGACGGAAAAGCAGTAAAGTTGATGATGGATGCTCTTCTGCATTATAAATTTCATTATATTATTGATGTGGACAAGGAGGCTTTGAAAGCTATTAATGACAAACTTTATCCGGATATATTTGGTCGCTATTTTGTAGAGACTAATGAGCAGCCGATTGATTCACTTCATACGAATTGGGAACGGTATGATCCTTATCATATCATTTGTAGCTATAAGTTTAAAAAACAACTGAATGAAGAAACTTATTACCAGAAGGAACTGTCACAGGCTACATCTCCTTTATTTAAGGAAGTATGTAATGCGTATGAAGCAACCGGCAGTTTACCTTTTACTGTCGTTTGGGGAAAGATCCGTGACAACAAATATCAATGTTTAGATGCTTTTGAAACGGATAGGGATGTTCAGATGTTTTTCACTTTCTTCTTTTGGCGTTATTTATGTTATTGTGTGAATCTTGATTTTATGACGGGAAAGGATAAAACGAAGTTATGTATAGATATGAGAAGATAAGAAGTATAAGTTTAATTTCATCAATAAATTGGTGATAAATCATTTTTATAATATGAACAGACAGAAGATTTATTTGGCAATAGTCTTGGCATTGATATTTATGTCAAGTTGTGGTTCTTCTGCTAAGATAGCAAAGAATTGCGATGAAATGAAGAGTGATTCAAGAATATGGGATTATCTTGACGTCAGTGATAGAGAACGTACATTGGTTGATTCTATTGTAGCATTGGATGAATATGCTGTATTTCTTGATTCATACAAAAAGTATCGGACAAAGAAGAATGCTATGCGTGAGGGCGAAGATGTGGAACAAACGAAAGAGTTTGCGGAATATGTGGCAGCGTGTTCTAAAATATTAAGAATCACGGATGAGTTAAAGTTAAGTGTGAATGCATCTGTTGCTGTGTTTGAGAAGATGCGTGAAGTTGCTAATAATAAATAGAATCAATAAAGAATATGATCCGGGAAGATAAAACGCCAACTAAAAAGATGTTGTCGACCAAGAATAACATTTATATAGGACTGTGTATCTTATATCTAGTGTTGTTAATGATAAACAGGAAATATCCAATAGGAGATATAACACTGCATATCGTTTATCTTTCAACCTGGTTTTTTCTTTTATTGTGGGAAGTAGTAGATGTACTAATAAATAGAAAGAAGAATATTAGCTTCATAGTTATAATTTCGATGGTGCTGGTTATGTACATTGCAAATATGTTGAGGTAAAAAATAATATGTATTATGCGAACCGTTTTATTTCTAGTTAGTATCGTTTTTAATATAGTTGGTATAGCAACTGCTAACGAAGTATTCAACCGTTGTGATACTCTTCCATCTGCGCAAATGGATTTGTTTACTTATGGAAGTCCGTCTATTGTAACAAGTGAGATGAATTTTAGAAATCTGTTTCGGAATTTTCCCATTTATGTAGATAATGCTAATGAAATAAAACTGCTATATTATCACTATGTGGAAACGATTAAAAACAAGAAGCAAATAAAAAGCTATGTGAAGAGAAATTTTCCACCATATGTTCCCAATTGGGGAGTAGCTGGAAGTCAAGGTGGAAATTCTGATATTGGTGAATTCTCTACTTGGCGTTTCACAATTGAACAAGATCCTTTTCAAACAATAGATGAAGACATTGTCAGTAAGATGATGCGGGAGGTTAAAATAGGCTATGAAGTATGGGAGGTTGTGTTTAAATTGTGGGATACGACTTACCATTATTATATGTTTGTGAATGCTAAAACGCAGGCAATTGTGAAGTGGGGGAATATTTTTGGAGCCAATATACCACAAAGCCATATTGATTTCATAAACCGAAAATACAAACGAGATGCCAAAAAGCATATTGAGGTTGTTCCGATTCTTCATCATCAATAATGGAAAAATATGATAGGATATGAAATAGCTATTAATGATCAGTCACCTGTGGTTGTCACGTCACCTGACGTGGCAGTCGTCATGGTGCATAGCAATTGCTCTTTCGGTGATAGTATTTATGTAGGAGGCTTGAATACTTCGAGAAGAATCGTTTGGGTAGATGAAAAACTGAAAGTGGGAGATAGGGTTCGTTTGAAAAAGGTATTGGAGGATGAGAACTTGATTTAATACCAAGATAGAAATGATAAGACTCTTTCATATTTTGTTTGCCGCAGCATGTATAGGCAGTATGTTTGTATATTCCCACCAATTTACAGACGCATATATTGTGCCCAAATGGTGCTGCGTTTTGTTTGTGCTGTTATGGATGCTGGTGTGTGCTGCATTTCTGGCATTGCAGCGTAAATCCATAGTGGCGGATATGGCGATATGGGGGAGTATCATTGTTTCCAGTTGTTGGTTGCAGGCTGTTTATGGAATATTGCAATACGTAGGTTTATTTCCTTCTCATGCAACCTTCCGTGTGACTGGTAGTTTTGATAATCCGGCAGGATTTGCTGCTTGCCTTTGTGCCGGATTGCCTTTTGTCGTTTTTTTGATCATACATAGAAATAAGTATATTCGATATGCCGGATGGCTGGCAGGTGGAGTGATGGTGTTGGCGATATTTTTATCTCATTCGCGATCCGGTATGGTAAGTGTCATTGCGGTATGTGTCATGTATTTGTGTGGAAGATTCGTTCATGGGAGATTATGGAGATATTTACTATCGGTATCTATGATAGGATTGTTAATAATCGGCTCCTATTGGTTGAAAAAAGATTCGGCAGATGGTCGGTTGTTGATTTGGCGGTGTGGTTTGGAAATGGTGAAAGATGCTCCTTGGACGGGGCATGGCGTCGGAAGTTTCGAGGCTAAATATATGGACTATCAGGCGGATTACTTCAAAGAATATGGTTCGCAAAATCGCTATGTAATGTTAGCGGATAATGTAAAGCAGCCTTTTAATGAATATTTGGGAGTTCTGATTAATTTCGGTATTGTCGGATTGGCTTTGCTTTTGGGTATTATGTGGGCACTTGTGTATTGTTATAGGCAAAATCCTACACAGGAAAAGAAAATAGCTCTTTATATTTTGCTATCAATAGGCGTATTCTCTTTCTTTTCCTATCCGTTTACGTATCCTTTTACTTGGGTGGTGACATTTCTTGCCGTTCTCATGTTGACTGTTGATTATTTGGAGCAGATAAAAATAGGAACATGGGGCAGGAATATAATGTATACAGCAACAATGATGTGTTTCTTCTGGGGACTGTTTAAGTTGGGTGAACGTACACAGTCGGAACGCAGTTGGCAGGAGGCTTCGGTATTAGCTCTTTGTCATTCGTATGATGAGGCGCTTCCGTACTATGTGAGTCTGAAACATCGATTCAAAGATAATCCTTATTTCCTGTATAATTATGCTGCTGTTTTCACGGAAGCCAAAGAATACGAGAAGGCTTTAAAGGTAGCGTTAGAGTGTCGCCGGTATTGGGCAGATTATGATTTGGAATTGATGATAGGAGAGAATTATCAGGAACAAAAAGATTTTATTTCAGCAGAAAAATATTACAAAAATGCATCAATGATGTGTCCGTCGAGATTTACTCCACTATATCAACTATTTAAACTTTATAAACAGTTTGGTGAAAGCGTACGAGTCTATGAAATGGCTGAAATGATTATAAATAAACCGGTAAAGATAAATTCCATGACAATACGTATGATGAAACGAGAGATGGAAAAAGAAATATTACAAATGAAAGGATGATTTGGTTACTATAAAAATGAAATAATGAAGAAACTATTGATTGCTTTACTAATATTGCTGTTGGCAGCCTGTTCGAAAAGTGTTCCTTATTCTGACGAAACTATTAAAAACGACTTGCGTGTACCTGCTTATCCGCTGCTGATGCTCCACCCGCATCTGCGTTTATGGTCGACAACAGATCAGCTGACAGAGAAGAATATGATTTTTACTAATGGGAAAAATCTTCCTTTTGTCGGTTTCCTGCGGGTGGACGGAACGATGTATCGCTTTATGGGTAGACGTGAACTACCTATGCAAGCCATTGCAACAATGGCATACGATTATGAAAGCTGGGAAGGAAAGTACACCTCTCTTAGACCGGATGAAGGCTGGGAGCAACCGGATTTTAATGATCAATATTGGCAGGTAAATGAAGGTGCATTCGGTACACGCGACAGACGTGAAACGAGAACGCAGTGGCTTTCAACTGATATATGGGTGCGGAGGGAAATCGTGGATATTGATCCATATTTGCTTGAGAACAAGAAGATTTATTTGCGTTATTCGTATGATGACATAGTTCAATTATATATTAACGGAAAACTAGTCGTAAGTGCGGACCGCGCAGCGGCAAATTTAAAAGTCGAGTTGCCGGATTCTATCTTGGATACAATGAAGGAAGGGAAAGCCCTTATTGCAGCTCATTGTGAGAATAAAAAAGGTAGTGCATTGATTGATTTCGGCTTATTTGCAGAGGAGCCGGGAATATTGGTAGAAGGCATAGCTCCTGTTTCTAATGAGAAGGAATGGATTGGGAAATATACAACAGAACAACCGGAAGAGGGTTGGGAAATGACTGCTTTCAATGATAGCACATGGGCACAAGGAAACGCTGCTTTTGGCACGGAAGGCGGACCGAGTGTTGGTACTCCTTGGAATACTAATAGGCTATGGATTAGGAGAGAAGTCTCATTCGATCCTTCCTTAGTGAAAAACAGACAACTTTTTGTACGTTATTCGTATAATGACGGTATGCAACTGCTTATTAATGGAAAGGAGCTTGTTCGTACGGGAACGAAGGCACGCAACGACGTGAAAGTGCAAATCCCGGATTCTATCTTAGAAACAATGGAAGATGGAAAAGCTTTGTTTGCGGCCCGTTGCGTGAATTGGGGAGGTACTTCCTTTGCAGATTTCGGGTTGTATGGTGAACTGAAAGAAGCCGGGCAAAAATCAGTGGATGTGCAGGCTACCCAAACACATTATATTTTTGATTGTGGAGATGTGGAATTGAAACTGACATTTACGGCTCCTTATTTATTGGATGATTTGGAACTGTTAAGTCGTCCGGTTAATTATATTTCTTATCAGGCTAAGGCCTTGGACGGTAAGGAGCATGATGTCGCTATTTATTTTGAAATGGATCCTCATAAAGCCTTTCGTGCCGGACAGTCTACGGAGATGTATGAAAAAGACGGTTGGGTGATGATGAAGACCGGTCGGGAGAATCAGAAGTTATGGGTAGATAAGCTGAAGGATGCTCCGGCCTGGGGATATTTCTATTTAGGAGCGAAAGAGAATGTTACTTGTGCACAAGGGGATGCGGCAGAGATGCGGGCACACTTTATGAAAGAAGGTGATTTGAAAGAAATGCGTCGGTCGAATGAAAAACGTTATGCGGCGATAGCACAGAAGCTGGAAATGAATAGTGAGTTTCCCCAACATCTGATTGCGGCTTTCGATGGATTGTATACAATGGCTTATTTCGGTGAGGACCTACGACCTTATTGGAATAAGGACGGAGATAAAACGATAGAAGGGTTATATGAAGATGCGGAAAAAGTATATAAAGAAACAATGGCAAGGTGCTATGCTTTTGACAGGCAATTGATGGAAAATGCTTGCCGTGTCGGTGGTAAAGAGTACGCAGAACTGTGTGCTTCGGCATATCGTCAGGCCGTTTCGTCTTTCCAGATGTCTAAGAATTCGAGTGATGAGTTGCTCTATTTTACTACGTTGGTGGGGTCGCTGGATATTTATTATGCTGTTTCACCGCTATTTCTTTGTTACAATCCCGATCTGCTGAAAGCAATGTTGAATCCTTTCTTTTATTATAGTGAGAGTGGTAAATGGAATAAGCCTTTCCCGGCTCATGATTTGGGCGGTTATCCGTTTGTAAACGGACAAGCGAAAGGGGGAGATTTACCGGTTGAACATGCCGGAAATATGCTGATTATGGTGGCTGCTATGGCTAAAGCGGAAAAAGATGCATCTTACGCAAAGGCTCATTGGGAGACTCTCTCCAAATGGGCGGGTTATTTGATGGAGAACGGGGTTGATACCGATAAACAGATTGATACTGATAGCTTTGCCGGCCGTTATTCTCATAATGCTAATTTGTCTGCCAAAGGAATTTTAGGTATTGCATCGTATGCTCTTCTGGCAAAAATGCTAGGTAAACAGGAAGATGCTGAAAAATATTTGGCAGCAGCAAAAAGAATGGCCGAGGAATGGGAGAAGCAGGCTTCTGATGGGGACCATTATCGTTTGGCTTTTGACCAGACGGATAGCTGGGGGCAAAAATATAACTTGATTTGGGATAAACTCCTTGACCTTCATGTTTTCCCGGATAGAGTAGTAGAATTGGAAACTGCTTTTTATAGGACTAAATTGAATACTTACGGTTGTCCGTTGCATAGTAAAACTGATTATGCGAAAGCTGATTGGACTATATGGACGGCTGCATTGCAAAATGACCGACTTATGTTTCGTGAGTTTATTCTTCCGCTTTACAATTATATGAATGAAAACAAATGGCGTGTACCAATGGCGGACACTTATAATGTTGTGAATCAGAAAACAAGAGTCACATCATGGGGAAGACCGGTAACGGGTGCCTATTTCATAAAATTATTAGAGGCGGTTATTGAATGATGTTGATTTAATGTGTATCTGTGCAAAAAAATAGTGTGGTTGCCCTGATTCTATACTTCGGATGTGCTTGATAAAGAAGAACCGATTGTAGCTATTGAAAAATTACTCTAGAGGAATATAAGAACGGATTTTTACATATGTAGATCAAATTCAAATTTGGAAATAATACTAATATATAACAGTTAATTAGATTTGTAAAATGAAGAAGACTATTGCTTTGATTTTTGTATCTTTATTTTTTCTATCTAGTTGTATAAATGATACAACAGGTAAAAAAGCTAACTTGCCAACCGAAAAATCCGTTATAGAAAATAGGAAAGCTTGCTTGGAAATTGTAAATAAGAAATATGATTTTGGAAAAATAAGCAAAAAAGAACATTCATATTTAGATGTTGAATTTGAGTTGAGGAATACGGGGAAAATTCCTTTAATAATATCAAAAGTTGACGTGTCTTGTGGGTGCTTGTCTGTCAATTACTCGAAAGAACCAATAAATCCTGGTAAAATAAGAAAACTGGCAGTACATATTGATACTAAAAATCAATATGGTATGTTTAATAAGGTCATTTTTATAAATTCCAATGCGGAGAATAACCTAGAGCTTATAAGGATAACAGGCGAAGTGGAAAAGTAAGCGACATTTAAGGTGCGGGGTCTAACTATATTGATACCAATGTGAAGTTAAATAACGAATTAATTGTTAGAGAGTAAATAAAGTAATATTTGCTAGAACCATTTGATGATATAATAAATAAACAAAAGTGAATATGAATCCTCCATGAATTAAGATAATTGCTAGAAACAGTGGATATTGGCTACCACTATGATATTGAAGTTGCATTATTGGTTGGAACATCCTAGGGTGAATATAAACTAATTTTATAGCTAAGTGCCAGATTGCACAAATAGGACGTGTACCAAGTATAATGTTAATAGAATGTCACTTAACATTTATTATAAGATAAATATTTATTAGAAAAAATATTGTATAACGCTTCTTTTTGTAAGAAGCATAATGATTATTTATATATGAAAAAAATATATTTTATATTAATAGCACTATCGTATTTTACAGTTTCGTGCTCTAATATTGACGATGAGTTACGTTATAGCTGTAATGAAAAAATTGATAGTTGGGTGAAAGAGAACTTTACTGAGATTCAAAAAATGGGTTATACCGAAATTCTAGAATATGATATGGGTACCCAAAAAGCAATTTATAATGCGATGTCGTTAGAACAAAGATATAATCTTTGGATAACTAAATTGAATAATGTTCTAAAATTGGAATGGAATGAGAAAGAAGAAGAACATCTAAATAATTTGTTGATATTTATTGAGAATAATAAGATACTTTTTGATAATAAAAAGAACGATGATATAAATGACGAATTTGAGTTGTTCATGTACAAATGGAAAGAATATGCAAAAAATGAATTGGGCTGGGATCAAATGAGTCTTTATAGTATTTACTGTACTTTAATAACTCCTACTAAGAAATTAGAAAATGATACTGTTCGACTTTTTGTAGAAGAAGATTTACTATCTAGTAATATTCCACAAACAAGGTCTAAAACAGAATTAATAAAAAAGCATGATACAAGTGAGGTTTGCTATTGTTCAACTAGTTCTGATTATTGTGGTAATAATAATTCATCATCAACTGCAGGAAGTTATACATCTTATTGCTCTAGTGGTTGTAGATCTACAGGTGAACCAAAAGGTTGTGGTATATTATGGCAATATGAGTGTGATGGCGGTTGTGATATGTATTATACACCTGTTGGTAATTAGAATATACTTCAATTAAATTAATTATCATTAAATGGTTCTACAGATGATAAGCTTAAATTTTAATGACTAGATTTTGTTTTTATCTTAAATTGTATCTGCTATAATGAAATATGTGTACGTTTTTTTTGCATCAGTTGTTCTATCTGTTATTAATTGTTTCCTAGGATCTGGATATATATATATAGGCTCCCTACATGGATTTAAATTATCAATATTGAGTGCCTTAATCTTATATTTGGTTTTTACTTTTATTGTTCTTAAAAAAAGTAAGCAATCTAATATCTCTTGGTTATTACTTGTAATTTTACTTGGATGTCTAATATTGGATTTGCCTGTGCATATATTAGATTTTAAGAACACGCTTATGTCGTTACTTGATTTGCCGTGTCGTTGGTTGGCAATTATTGTGGCTTATTTTTGTTACCGTTGGCAAAATTATATGATACGGTTATTCTCTTTGGTAATTCTTTATTTGATATTTGCTTTTTGGTTAACTTTTGAAGGCTTTGACTTATGGGTGCATAAACTAAACTTTGGAACATTTACTGGGAAAGTAATTGAAGATGTGGCTGAAAATGATATAGTGTTTACGAATGAATTGGGGGAAAAGAAGAGTATAGATCAATTGCATGGTGAGTATATCGTTTTAGATTTCTGGTTTACTGGATGTAGAATATGTTTCGATACAATGCCCAATTTTCAAAAGTTATACAATTTGTCAAATAGTAATAAGGTCGGATTGTTTTCTGTTTGTTGCTATAATGAAAAACAAGGGGAGGACTATCTAACAGGCCGTAAGGTACTTTCTGAAAGAGGATATGATTATCCTGTGCTTTCAATAAATATTAAAGATCCTTTATTGCAGAATTTAGGTGTAAGTGCTATGCCAATGGTTTTAATCTTTAATTCTGAACGAAAACTGATTTTTAGAGGTTCTCTCGAATATGCAGAAGATTTTATGAAAGATTTTAAATGTAAGATTTGATATGAAGCATATCCTCAACAGGAACATTAAAGATATACTCTATACGGTAATCATGAGTGTTTTTATTGTATGTGTTATGTTTATTACCTTAGATATATTTCAAGACTCTGTAATATTAACTAAGTGGTATGCTTTTTTGATTGGTTCCTCCGTGTTTGGTATTTTAATGCTATGTTCAAGAACTGTTTTTTGTATATTTAGTGATAAAATCACACTGTGCTTGTTGATTTTTTTGTCATATCTGCTTATACGAAATATCAATTTATATTTAGGTATTAACTCACTTTATTCTCCATTAGTGTTCTTTGTTTTGTTTCTATGTTTCCGTAACTTGTCAACGAAACTGAATAATAGAATAGTTATCGTTATAGTAGTATTATGCTTTTTCCAATCTATATATGGCATACTTCAGTATTGTGAGGTTTTTAATAATTATAGCAGATTTAAGGTTGTGGGAAGCTATGATAATCCTAGTGGATTTGCAGCTTGTCTTTCAGCTAGCTTTCCTTATTGTTTTTCTTTCTTTAATACGAAGAAGCCAATACTTTTGTTTACGGGAGTTATAATCTCTATTTTAATAATAATAGCAATAATTCTATCCGGTTCTAGGTCTGGTATACTTTCAATAATTATAGTATCTATGCTTTATTGCGGATATAAGCGTTTTTTTGTTGCAACAAATTGATAAAGCAAGTTTGGCTGTGTAGTGGTATGTTTGTTCTAATAGCTATTGGAATAATCTTGTTTGTAATAAAAAAAGATTCCGCAGTTGGTCGCATACTTATTTGGAGTAATACTCTTGAATTAATAAATGATAGACCGTTGTTTGGATATGGGCCTTGCGGTTTTACTGCCAATTATATGAGTGCACAAGCAGTCTATTTTGAAAACAATAGTGAAAGCATTTATTCTCAACTGGCAGATAATATTATAATGCCATTTAATGACTACTTATTTATTGCTGTAAAATATGGTATTGTAGGGTTGTTGATGTTTTTTGTTGTTGCGTATTATGTGTTTAAAGAAAGTGACAAATTAGAATTAGGCCATTTTTGCATAATTTCAATAGGAGTATTCGCTTGTTTTTCATATCCGTTAAGATATCCTTGTGTACTTTTTTTATTGGCCTACTCAATTGCTATATCTTCAAAGAAAATCTGTATGCACAACTTAAATGTAATGGTAAAAAGGTTATTAACGGGTATTCTTATCATTGGAATGTATATGCTCTGCCTAGATATTCGTTTTGAAAGTAAATGGAATATCCTTGTTGAGATGTCTGTATTAGGAAAGACACGGACTTTAATTCCAGAGTATAATAAATTATATAAAACCTGGAATTATAATCCTTCATTTTTGTATAACTATGCAGCGGTTTTGAATAAAGCTTCTGATTTCCGTGCAAGTAACGCTGTTATAAAAGAATGTGTAAAATATGTAAATGATTATGATACTCAAATATTATTGGCTAATAACTATTATAATCTAAACGATTTGGATTTGGCGGAAAAGTATTATATGAATGCAAGTAATATGTGTCCAAATAGATTTATTCCCTTGTATGGATTGTTTCTTGTCAACCAAAAAAGAGGAGATCAGAAAAAATGTTATGAATTAGCTAGCTTAATATTAAATAAACCTATTAAAACAATGTCAAGTACGATAAAAAATATAAAGAGAGAGGTTTATGTATTTAACAAATCTAAGAAAGCTATTAATAGATTAGACGAACGTAATGAAGAAAATTAGTTTTTTTTTGATACTCTCAAAAATCGTGCTAGGTCTTACATTTCTTTTTTCAGGATTTGTAAAGTCTGTAGATGTTTATGGAACAACATTTAAAATTGTCGATTATTTCCATGCATTTCATTTAGATATTTTCCAACCATTATCAAAACTACTGGCTTTTGGTATTGTCGGTTTAGAGTTTTTGCTAGGTATCTTAATTATAATAGGTATTTATGCTAAAGTTGTATCAAAATTAGTAATATCAATAGTCTTTTTTATGATGTTACTCACTTTGTATATAGCTTTATTCAACAATGTTGAAGATTGTGGATGTTTTGGAGATGTATTAATTCTCTCAAATTGGGTTACATTTTTTAAAAATGTAGTATTGCTGATATTTGCATTCATGTTTGTGATTTACCACCGTTTGGTGACTCCATTATTTTCAATAAAAATAAGAAAGTACGTTTTAAGGTATAGTTTTATATATATTAGCGGAATTCTTTTATATAACTATATATATGAGCCATTATTTGATTTTCGCCCTTATCATGTTGGCGCAAAGCTTATGCCTTTTGACTCAATTAATAAGAAAAACAAAGATCAAGTATCTTTGATTTATAGAAAGGATGGTGAGGAAAAAGTTTTCACTCCTGAAACAGCTCCTTGGCAAAATGGTGAGTGGACATATGTTGAAACCCGTATCAATTCTTTAAACATAGAAAATACGAAATCAATTGCAGACTTTTCAATTCAAAATATTAGATTTAACAAAGAAAATAAACCAACAATAATTGATATAACTGATAAGGTTTTATTGGATTCTGAATACTCTTTCTTTTTGCTGATACCAGATTTATCAATATTGTCAGACATTCAGTATGATACAATAAATAAAATTGCATTGTATGCAGGGAACAATAAATACAAAGTTTACTGTCTGACAGCTTCTACTAAAAATGAGATATTACAATTTAAAGAGCATCTAAATCCAGAAATAATGATATGCTTAGCTGACAATAGATTAATTAATACTATTGTGCGTGCATCCCCAGGATTAATGATTATGAAAAAAGGGCTTATAGTAGCTAAATGGTCTAGATGGTCCTTCCCTTTTGATTTGCATCTGGGATGTAATATAAACGAACTAATAACTTCATCCCCATCATCAAAGAGAATTGGCCCTATTATATTAGCTGTATTGTTACTGCTTCTACCTATGATAGTTTTTAAAATTAAAGATAAAAGAATAAATAATCAATTTACGAAATGAAAAGAAATATTATTTACTTGCTGGCTTTGCTTTTTGCAGCCTGCACAAGCGTGAAGTAGTCGGACGAAACCATCAAAAACGATCTTCGCGCGCCCGCTGCCCCATTGCTCACATTACATCCACATGTGACATTATGGTCCGCCGCCGACAAACTCAACGAAAAGAATATATCTTTCGCTAGTGGTAAAGAACTCCCCTTTATTGGTTTCTTGCGAGTAGATGGGGTTTTATATTGTTTCATGGGTAGTGAGAAACTTTCTATGCAGGCTATTGCTCATTCGGTTAATTATATCTCTTATCAGGCCAAAGCTCTTGACGGCAAAAAACATGATGGGGCTATTTATTTTGAGGTGGATTCTTCTTCCGCTTTACAATTATATGAATGAAAACAAATGGTGTGTACCAATGGCAGACACTTATAATGTTGTGAATCAGAAAACAAGAGTCACATCATGGGGAAGACCGGTAACGGGTGCCTATTTCATAAAATTATTAGAGGCGGTTTTGGATGAAAAAGGTAATAATATCGTTTCAAAAGATGAAATGAATTGTTCAAAGTAGCCCTGATAATATAGGTGCTTGAATGTTATAATTATAGATGAATAGGGGATATTTCGTTTGTCTGTACCTTACAGAGAGCGTGAGTGGTAACCTTATGGATTGCAATATACTATTGAATGATGTTGATTTAATGTATATCTTTGTATAGTAATACAAGATGAAACATGGAATCAATATAAATCCCATAAATAAAATCAGATAATTATGAAAAACATTTTCCTTCCCAAAGTAATGATGTGCATAATTGCACTGTTTACTTTAACTTTACCAGCTTCTGCACAAAATACAAATGCGACAGATGAGTACAAAGAAACGTTGAAGAAAATCATGGATTTTTCTGGTACTTCGACTACTACGGATGACTTTTTCCAGAGATTATCATCTATAATGAAATTAAATGCGCCGAAAAAGGATGAAGCTTATTGGAATGAGTTCTCTAAAAACTGGAAAGAGAAAGTAGAAAATAAGGTGTTTGAAATGTATATGCCTGTTTATGAGAAGCATTTAACATTGGAAGAATTAAAAGCTGTTGCTGCATTTTATGAATCTCCCGTAGGTAAAAAATATAAAGAGGCTTCATTGATTGTTATACGTGAGACAACGCCGTTGTTAGTGCAGCAACTCCATACAGAGATGTCCAAAGAGGTAATGCCGGAGAAAAGTGAACGAGCAAAAAGAGGTGAACAGCGGTTGAAAGAATATGAGCAAAAGCAGAAGCGTGATAAAGAATTATATGCACAAGCCTATATGCTTCCAAGTGATAGTATAGTTATAGTTCCTGAAGAAGTGTATGAGAAAGCGTATGAGAATGGGAGGTCTACAACTCCTTCTTTGTATTCGATTGAAAGGAGAAAAAATGATACTAAAGTGACATTCATACAGCCTATTTATTGGGACTGGCAATGGTTGTATTATAGTCCGGGGTTTAAGATTGTTGATAAGAAAAGTGGCGATGAATATAATGTGAGAGGATATGATGGTGGAGCTCCGATGGGGAGGCTGTTGGCTGTCAAAGGATTTAATCATAAATATATTTATATCAGTCTTCTATTCCCGAAACTGAAGAAAAGTGTGAAAGAAATAGATATCCTTGAGTTGTTGAACGAAAAGGATAAAGAACAGTTGCCTTCTAATGATGATGGAAAGTCTAAATCATATTTTAATATAAAGGTGAAGGATTATCAGGTTGCTTCCGGTAAGAAAGGTAAGAAGATCTATTATTAGTTTAAATGATGATCAAAGTCTGAAATGATAATAGCAGGTATATGAACAGGAGTGTTTACTGTTTTTGATAAAATTTATTCCATATGAGAAATCGAATTATGATTCTATGCACGTTTTGTGTTATTGCTATATTTTCTTCTGCCCAAGAGAAATTCTCTATCCGTGGTATTGCGAATGAGGAATTGAATAATCAATTGTTGTATTTATGCTTGATGGAAGATGGAGAGAAAGCTAAAGAAGTTGTTTGGGACAGTACAACAGTGGAAAAAGGCAAGTTCTCTTTTTCTGGTGTACATCAGATGCCGGATATTGCAATCATTAAGGATATGGATGGAGAAACCTATCCGTTGATTCTCGAAAAAGGAAAAATATCAGTGAATATTGCCGCGAATAAGAGAGGAGGAACGCCTTTAAATGATTCATTGAATATAGCTTTGAATCGTATGCAGCTTATAATGGATAATATGAATCAGACTGCAAAGGCAATTTATGATCTTGTTCTTGGTGTTAAGTCGGAAGTATTTATAGATAAGATCATGAATGATACCGCATTTAAAGCAAAGCGTGATAGAATGGAGAAGATATTTTTCTCGCAAATAGATTCTGTATCGCATTGTATAAAGGATTATAAGAATACTATAGTGGGGGTATACCTTTTTACTGTCGGGGGTATAATGATGCCTTTTGATGATATGAAGGCTCTGATGGAAGAAGCTTCGCCTATGTTTTCACAAAATAATTTGGTGAAAAATGTTGTGGAAAAGAAGAAGCAAGCAGAGTTACGCATAAAGGCGGAAGTTGAAAAGACGATGTCCAAAGAACAAATGGAAGAACAAAAGAAACGGCAGGATATGGATGCTAAGATAAAGATTGGCGAACGTTTCTTGGATGCTAAAGTGAAAGATAATATAGGTAACACGAAGCTCTTGTCCGATTATGTAGGTAAGGGAAAATATGTATTGATTGACTTTTGGGCTTCATGGTGCGGACCTTGCCGCCATGAAATGCCCAATGTGAGAGCTGCTTATGAAAAATATGCTTCTAAGGGATTTGAGGTGATTAGCATATCTACAGATCGGAAACTGAAACCTTGGAGGGCTGCTATTGAAGAACTTGGAATGAATTGGGTGCAATTGTTGGATGTGGATGCTTCCGATATATATGGAATCTATGCTATACCTAAAACTTTTCTTGTAGATCCTACGGGGATTGTTATAGACAGAAATTTAAGGGGTGAAAAGCTGGAGGAAGCTTTATCGAAGTTGTTTGAATAATCGTTGCTTTGTTTTTATTGTATGAGTGAATTGATAGTTGAGAACTATGGTAGGATAACAACTATCAATTCATCAATGACTTTTATTAGATCAGAAGTCCGTCCAATAGTTCTAAATAAAGTCCGATAGCTTCTTCTATTTCTTTTAACATGATATATTCCTCTGCAGTATGTGAGCGTGATGAACGTCCCGGACCTATTTTTACCGATGGAAAAGACATTAAGGCCTGATCGGACAGTGTTGGAGAACCAAAAGGAATGCGTCCTAACTTCATCGCTTTCTGTACAAACGGATGTTTCTCGTCAATCCGTGAAGAATTGAGACGGAATGAACGAGCTTGGGCTTCACAGGAAATATGCTTTTTGATTTCAGCAAACAATTCTTCGTTTGAGTAAAGCTCGTTACTCCGGACATCAACGATGAAAGTACATTTATCGGGAATCACATTGTGTTGTGTGCCGGCATTGATGACAGTAACACTCATTTTCACGGGACCTAACAAGGGTGATTCTTTCTCAAAACGATAGTCACGGAACCAGGCAATATCATCCAATACCTTGTAAATAGCATTGTCTCCTTCGTTACGTGCTGCGTGTCCCGCTTTACCTGTTGCGGTCACATCCAATACCATTAATCCCTTTTCGGCAATGGCAGGTTGCATTTCCGTCGGTTCTCCTACGATAGCGAATGAGACTGGAGGAAGTCCCGGCAATACACTCTCAATCCCGTCCTTGCCTGAAACCTCTTCTTCGCAAGAAGCAAGGTAAATCAGATTGTATTTTTGCGAAGTACGACATAGTTGCAGGAACACCTGTAATAACGAAACAACGCTGGCACCAGCATCGTTGCTTCCTAATCCATAGATCTTGCCGTTTTCTTCACGTGGAGTGAACGGATCTTTCCGCCATCCATTAACAGGTTTCACCGTGTCTATGTGGGAGTTAAGTAAAATAGTCGGCTTCTTCAGATCAAACATCGGACTAAAGCACCACACATTATTACCTTTACGTCCAGTCTGCATACCCGCCATTTCAATATAGTTTTGCAGGAAATCCGCAGCCTGGGTTTCTTCCCGACTGATTGAGGGGATGCTAATCAGTGATTTAAGTAGGCTTACAGCCTCTGTTGACATATACGGAATATCATATTTCATAGTGCAAATCTTTTATCTATATCTTAATCTTTGCACAAAGATAGTCGTTTTGAACAATAGTTTCAAATAAAACAACAGGCTTTCAAGAAACTGTTTTTTTTGAAAGATTATATAAAAACATTATCTTTGCTTTCATTATAATCATGAAATGATTTTTTCAATACTATGAACGTGGAATATATTGCTATACAAGAAAGGAAGCACAATTATATCATATATGTTTTATGTTTACTATGGATATTGTTAGTAAGCTCTCGTTGCTTGGCGCAGGGACTTCTCTTTGGTGGGAATGAGAAAAAAATTGCAGAAAGGTCTTCTTATCAAGTTTTTACGGATGATAAGCTGCCGGATTTTTCTAATGAAATAAAAATTAGTTTTGACTGTTCGATACAAAATATATGGAGTCCTGGTTATATCCTTTTGTTGAAAGATAATCGTAATAATAAGTCTTACAATTTTACTTATTTATGTGGGGAAAAGGAGGCTTTTTTTATATTTTCGGAGGATGGTAAGAGATCTTATTATTCGACAAAGTATGCTATTGACTCGTTGAAAAATAAAAAAGTGATTCCTATATCTTTGCGTCTGTTGGTATCACAAAACCGAGCAGAAATCAAGATAGGAAAAGACAGTGTGTCGCTTGCGGAAGTAGGTCTCGATGATGGGCGTTTTTCACCTATGGTATATTTTGGAATGTGCGACTATATTCTTGAAACGGCTTCTTTTTCTATTTGGAATCTTTCAGTATCTAACGGAAAGAAGACTTGGAAAATTCCTCTGGACGAGAGTAGTGGTGAAGATGTACACGATGATAAGGGAGAGGTAATCGGACAAGTAAAACAACCAGTTTGGCTGATCAACCAGTCATATTATTGGAAGTCCGAATTCTGTTATTGCTCTTCTACTCCGGTTGGGGTGAATTTTAGCGAAAGAGAACAAAAACTGTATATTTATAATAAGGATTCTTTGATTTCCTATGATATACAATCTAAGGCATTAGAAGCTGAGGCTTATAGGAATTTCTCTGCTTTTCCTGGAGACCTTTGTTTGGGGATGAATTTTTTAGATGATCAGTCCGGTAAGATTTACGCTTATGAACTGATTCGGGAGAAAATGGTGGCGGAACTCTCACTTGATGCTATGCAATGGAGATTGGCTTCTACGGATCCTTTCGCTACTTATATCTGCTTACATCATCATTGTGGTTTTTATCATCCTTATCAGAAAAAGTTCCTGTTGTTTGGTGGTTATGGTATGCGGCGATATAGTGATTGTTTTTTGTCGTATGAGGTGGAAAAGGCCCGTTGGGATACTATCCAGTTTTCCGGTGATCGAATTACTCCCCGTTTTTTTGCAGGGTTGGCAGTTTCTGATAATTATAAGTATGCCTATATTTATGGTGGAAAAGGGAATGAGGCAGGAGATCAGAATATCGGAGTACAATATTATTATGATCTTTATCGTGTTGATTTAGAGCAACAGGCAATTCGAAAATTGTGGGAACAGAAACCGATGTCCGGTAACAATCGTGTAGTGGCACGTAACATGATCTTGTCTGAAGATGAGCAGTCAATTTATTTTTTGGGTTATCCGGAATATCTGCCTCAATCGTATGCGTTGCTTTATCGCATGAATATAGCAGATGGAAGTTGTGAGGAGTTGGGGGATAGTATTCCTTTTATTTCGGAAGAGATTGCTACGAATGTCAATTTGTATTATAGCAACAAACGGAAAGAGTTTTATTGTTTGGTGCAGGAGTTTGAGAAACAAGGAGAAGCAGCTGTTAGAATGTATTCTTTGCAAGCCCCTCCTGTTTCGCTAAATGAAATGAAGCGTTATGAGTTGGAAGCTACACGCAAATTGTGGCAGGTATATGCTGCCATGGGGGGATTGGTATTAAGCGTTTTAGTTGTATTATGTTGGGCGGTATATAAGAAAAAAAAGAACGTAGCGAAAATTGCTGATGCACCTTCCGAACAGGAACAAAAAGGGGCGGAAAGGTTGGTAAAGGTGGATAAAGTTGAGGAAGCTAACCTGATGGAAATCCATTATAGGGATCGGAATGCCATTTATCTTTTTGGCACCTTTTCCGTGCTTGATCGTGAAGGACGGGATATTGCATATATGTTCTCTCCAAAGTTACGTACTATTTTTCTGTATATTTTGTTGCACAGTATTTGGGACGACGGTATTTTCTCTTCTGCAATGAATGAAATATTTTGGCCGGAAAAAACGAATGATAAAGTTAAGAATTTGAAAGGGGTTGCAATCAATCATATTAGAAAAATATTGCAGGAACTTGATGGAATAGAACTTATACACGTGCACGACAGAGGTCGTTTTATCTTGAAAACTTGTGATGATTTCTATTGTGATTATGCTAGTTTCGCGCATATTCTTAACTCGGGCAATACTTTGGATTCGGAAGTTGTTGGCAGGCTTTTGAAAATATGGATTCGTGGCCGTTTCTTAAATGCGATAGACCATGAATTGTTTGATAGTTATAAATATAAAGTAGAGGAAACAATTTTGACTATAGTTCCTGTTGAGGTAAACAAAGCATATAATATAGCTAATTTTGTGTTGGTGATTAAACTCTGTAATGTATGGGCTTACGCAGATCCGTTGAATGAGCAGGGATTATTTTATATGGTATGTGCTTATCGCAAAATGGGAAATCCGGAAGAAGCGTTGAGGCGCTATAACTCTTTTGTCAATCTCTATAAAAAAACGATGAACGTAAACTATTCAATTGGATATGAATCTATAAAACTTCCCCAGATTTTATAATTTTATTTCGCTACATATATTCGAATTATCTTATGGCATATTGGTTACTTTTAAATAAAGCCCAATATGCCTGCTAAATGTGTATTTATCCTGGAAAGCTCGTTTAAATATCTCTTGTAATAAACTGCTTTTCTTTAGACTTTTTATACTCCTTTGATTGCTTAATCTGTTTATTCATAGTGATTTATGGGTGTGTTAATAAAAAATATGCAGGGTTAATAAGTTTGCTAACCCATATTTAGACATTTTATTAACATGGCTCAAATATATTTGCCTTGACTTCTTCAAAACGAAGAGGTGATTTGATTCTATTATATAAAATTCTTAAAGCTATGAATGAACACGGTAATACCTCATGATGAATTTATACGATTTTTCGTGGGAAGAATGTCAGAGTGAAATATTCTATCATATCAATTATGACGAAGGATATATTTAAGTTCTAATCTAATTTATTATGTAAAGCATGGGAAAATACAAATTGCTTAACAAAACGGGCTGGCTGAAACGCCCTCTTTTTTGCTTGTTGTTAACTTATCCTCTTATGGCTATGGCTGATGAAGCACCTATAGAGGCGGTAAAAGAAACGGTGGAACTGGAAGTTGCACAGCAAAAGAAAGTAGAAATGCGTACTGTGGTAGGAACAATTGTCGATAATTCTGATAATACGCCTGTCATAGGGGCAAATGTTCGGATTAAAGATGAAAAAATCGGTGTAATTAGTGATGTAGACGGACATTTCTCTATTCAGATACCAAGGGGAAAGCATGTGACTTTAGAAATTAGTTACATCGGTTATGCAACTCAAACTGTTTATATAACAGATCAGGGTGAGGTAAATATAAAGTTGGTGTCTGACGATAAGATATTGGAAGAGGTGGTTATTGTAGGAGCCGGAACACAAAAGAAAGTTTCTGTAACGGGGGCTATCACTTCTATAAAAGGAACAGTCCTTAATGCTCCGTCCTCTTCTCTTACTAATAATATAGCAGGTAAACTGGCCGGTGTAATATCCAAGACGACTAGTGGTGAACCAGGATCTGCTTCAGAATTTTATATTCGTGGTATCGGAACATTCGGCGGACGTGCTACACCTCTCATTTTATTAGACGGTGTGGAGATTTCTAAAGAAGACCTTAACCGTATACCTGCAGAAAGTATTGAGAGTTTTTCTTTGTTAAAGGACGCTTCTGCAACGGCTATCTATGGTGCTCGTGGAGCAAACGGAGTGATGATGGTTACGACGAAAGAGGGAGAACTGAATCAGAAAGCCAGAATAAGCGTATCGGCAGAAGCCTCCATGCAGAAAAGTATGAAATTTGTGGAATATGTTGACGGAGCGCAATGGATGGAGATTTATAATGAAGCTGCGATGGCAAGAGACAAAAATCCGAGGTATACTGTTGACGAAATAGATTTTACAAGAAGTGGAAAGTATCCATATCGTTATCCTAGTGTAGACTGGCAGGATGTAATGTTCAAGAATTCCACATGGAATGAACGTGCTAACATTAACATATCCGGAGGTGGATCGAAAGTTACGTATTACATGAGTTTACAGGCTTCTCATGACACTGGTATGTTGGATATCCCGAAAACATATTCGTTTGACAACAATATTAGTCAATGGACATATGTATTTCAGAACAATATAAATTATACTTTGACTCCTACTACAAAGATAAGTTTGAAAATGAATACTCAGATAGGTCATCAGAAAGGACCGGGAAATTCTGTATCTTCATTGTTCGATGCTGCATGGAAGGTTAATCCTACAGCTTTTCCGGCAACATATCCGGCTCGTGAAGGTGATACACATATTCGTTTCGGTAATGATATCTTATCAGGATGGGAACTTTATACCAATCCTTATGCCTTGATGCTTAGTAAACTGACGGAAACAAACTACAATACATTAAATACCGTAATGGACATTGAGCAGAAATTGGATTTTATAACCAAAGGACTTAAGGTTACAGCTCTTGTAAACTTTAAGAATTGGTCTTCGTCCAGTTTCGATAGATGGATGGATCCTTATTACTATAGAATGAATAAGAGTACATGGGATCCGAACAGTCCTGATACGTATGAAATGGAAAGACTGGGAGAGAGTGGTACCGATTATATTAATGAACAGGATAAAGGGTATTCATCTGATAATACTTTCTATTTTGACGCTAGATTGGATTACAATCGTGCCTTTGGTAACCATAATGTTTCCGGTATGTTGATGTACATGCAAAGGGAATTCAGAAATGGAGTACGCCCCAATCGTCTTCAAGGCTTTTCCGGACGATTTACTTACGATTATAAGCATAAATACCTTGCTGAATTCAACTTTGGATACAATGGTACGGAACGACTTGCGAAAGATAACCGTTTTGAATTCTTCCCTGCAATGTCATTAGGATGGGTGCCGAGTAGTGAAGACTTTTGGGAACCTTTGCAGAAATATATAAATCATTTTAAGATAAGAGGTTCATACGGTATTGTAGGTAGTGACGGGCTTGATGAAGGTGCAGGACATTATCTTTATGTGGATAATGTAGCTCTTTCAGGAAATACGTTCCATACAGGTTATCATGGAGAATATGCTTATAGTGGTCCGGTTTTCAATACATTTGCAGTAGAAGATGCTTGTTGGGAAAGAGTGAACAAACTGGATATTGGTGTTGACCTGGAGTTATTCAACCAACTGAATATAACATTCGACTATTTCTATGATCGCAGACACAAAATATTGATGAAACGCGGTTCATGGCCTATACTTACCGGTTATGCTAATACAACTCCGTGGAGTAATATTGGTAAGGTAGATAATCAGGGGGTAGAATTTAGCGTAAATTGGCGTAAGGAACTTGTTAAAGATTTAGTAATGGACCTTAGAGGAAACTTTACTTATAATAAGAACAAATATGTTTATTACGATGACCCCAACTATTCGTCAGTATGGCATAAGAAAAACAACCAGCCGTTGAGCATTTCGTGGGGATATCTGGCTGAAGGATATTTCCAGAGCGATGAAGAAGTTGCACAATGGGCTGACCAAACAGGACTTGGAAGCCAGCCACGGGCAGGTGATATTAAGTATCGCGATGTAAATGGTGACGGTATCATCAGCAACGATGATAAGGTGATGCTTTCTCCTTATGGAACAACACCTAGGATACAATATGGTTTCGGGTTGAATCTGACTTATAAGAAGTTTGATTTTGGTGTGTTCTTCAACGGATCGGCAAAACGTAATATTATGATTCATGGATCGTTTACAGATTTCGGACAATATAACTCGAACGTTATGAAATGGATTGCCGATGATCATTGGACAAAAGATAATCAGAATGCTCAATTCCCTAGGCTTGGCTTGTCTTGGTCCGATATAGGAAACAACGCTCAAGAAAGTAGTCATTGGATGCGTAATGGTAACTTTATCCGTTTCAAAACACTCGAAGTAGGGTATCGCTTCCCACATTGTCGCGTTTACTTCAGCGGTGATAACTTAGCTGTTTGGAGTCCGTTCGATTTGTGGGATCCGGAATTGAGCTGGAACTCTTATCCGTTGCAACGCACATTTAACATTGGTGTACAAATGAATTTTTAACTGGAAATTTTAATTGTTATGAGAAAACATAAAGCAAGGAATATAGCATGTAGCATGATTTTAGGTCTTAGTGTATGTGTGACATCATGTGATTATCTTGATGTGGTTCCACCGGAACAGGCTACAATAAACGATACGATGAAAGACCGGGAAGATGTTGTAAATTTTATCAACTCATGTTATGTGGCGGTAGAAAATACGTCTCCTTTTTTCTATTCTATTTTTGAATGGTCGGCTGATGAAACTGTATCTCCTCCCCTTTGGAATGATAATAACCAGAATACAGCGTGGAATTTACGTTCGGCTTCTAATGCTGGTGGGTATTGGAGCGATCTGTATAATTCAATAGGACAATGTAATATGTTCCAAAAATTGCTTGCAGGTAGTTCTCCGTTAGGAGCTACGGAGCAAGATATAAAACGTTGGTATGCGGAATCCGAATTTTTGAAGGCCTATTATCATTTTCGTCTGTTAGAAATGTATGGTCCTATTCCTATTATAGATGAAAGACCGTCACAAGGTACATTGCCGGAAGAATTTCCGGGACGTTCGCATTTCGATTATGTGGTAGACTATATAGTAAATCAGAAATTAAAGGATGAGACTATCAATGCGCTGCCGGATGTAGGCAATGCAGATGATTGGGGGCGTGCTACCAAAACGACTGCTTTGGCTTTGAAAGGACGTACGTTGTTGTATGCTGCTTCTGATTTATGGAATGGTCGTTTCCCTTATCCTGACTGGAAAAATGACAAATATGAGACTCCAGGGTATGGAAAGGAACTGGTGAGTACTACCAAAGACAGGAAAAAATGGGAAACAGCGCTTGCGGCTAACCTTGCTGCTTTAAAATATGCAGAAAGTGAAGATGGAGGAAAACGCAAGTTAATAGATTTGGATAATATGCCCAAAACATTGATGGATGTAGGTTTGCCATATATCCCGGGAGTAGATACATCGACGCCGGAAGGAAAAGAGTTTGCACAAAGAGTACTTATGTTACGCTCTATCACTGCTTCCAATGAGGATGACGGAAACAGAGAGACTATTTGGGGATTATTCTTGCAAGGCAATGGCTCTCATGACAGAATAAATTTCGAAGCACAGTCACCGAAACATATCGTTTGTTATAATCAAGCAAATAATAGTTGGATGGAAGGATGGTGCGGACTGGCTCCTACTCTTTATAGCGCGGAACATTTTTATACAAAGAATGGGAAATTGCCTGAAAAAGATAGCGAGTTCGCTCCCAAGACTGAATGGCTGGAAAGTGCTAATTTAGATCGACCGGAAATTATAAAGCTGAATGCTTATAGAGAACCTCGTTTTTATGCCACAATATCTTTTGACGGCGACGATTACTCTACGGAAATTTGTGACGGAGAACCTTTGAGGATAAACTTAAGAGATAAGGAAAAACAAGGATATAATCCTAATCACGCGAACCGTGACTTCACTGTTACAGGTTTCTTTATGAAAAAGCATATAGCACCAAACATAAAAATATCAAGTGTAACAGGAGCAATAAGCAACAAAAATTATCCTAAACCTTTATTCCGTTTGGGCGAACTTTATTTGAACGTGGCTGAATGTTATGCTGAACTTGGAGAGATAGGTAATGCGATTAAGTATTTAAATCCTATACGTAAACGTGCGGGAGTGCCTGAATTGACAGAGGCGGACGTTACGAGCGAAATGACAATTGTTGATTGGGTACGTTCGGAACGATTCATTGAGCTTTGGGGAGAAGGGCATCGTTATTACGATGTACGTCGCTGGATGATTGCTCCCGAACAGTTGAAGGCTGGGGCAAGAGAAGGGCTTAATGTCGAAAATGCAGGTATGGACCCTAAATTTGGGGAATTGAATAGAAGAGTAACGATTAATCAACCTTTCCAATGGGATAACCGTATGTATATGTGGCCTATTGATTGGAGTGAAATTGCAAACGATCCTCAGTTAGTTCAGTGCCCGGGATATTAATCGTATAAAGAAATTTAGTATGAAAAAGAAAATATTAGTAACGTTATTGACAGGAGGCTTGATTTTACTGGCTTCTTGTAATAAATCAGATTATGATCTGGAGAAAATGATTCCAGAGGAGTTCCATAAAATAGTGTATTTGAAAACATATGGTAAACAGGAACTGAATTTACTCGTTACAGGAAAGAAAAATGTATTTAATTATTCAGTTTTGAAGGGTGGAGTGATGCCTGAACTTACAGCGACGGCTGATTTGAAAGTAATGACCCAGAAAGAATTGGATGAAAAATATAGCAATCTGGAGAATGTAAAATATAAGTTGATCACAGAAGAAGCTTATACGATTAGTAACACTCATTTTGATTTTACGTCAGAAGAAAACTATAAAGAGTTCAATATATCATTTGATCCTCAAATAGTGGCTGATGATAGTGAAGACGATCCGGATGCTGTGTGGGTACTTCCGCTGTATTTGAGCAGTGATACGGACTCTGTAAATGCAAATAAAAATAATATATTTTTGCAGGTAACAGATATTGTAAGACCTCTTGTCGGGTTTAAAACTACTGCTTTGGAATATCATGAAGAAAGTTTAGGTAGTCCATTACAATCTATATCATTGCCTGTCCCTGTTGTTTTGAATGTAGAAAATACGGGTTGGAACATTGATTGCAGTTTCGCAACTAATGCTGATTATGTAAAGTCATACAACGAAACACATGGAACCAGTTTTCAACTGTTGGAAAGCGGATATTCATTCGATGAGTCTTTGACATTGTCTCAAACTACTCCCGAGGCTTCTATCAATGTCAAAGTCGATATTAAAGATTTAGGTCCGGGAGATTATCTGCTGCCAATAGAGATTGTGGAAACTTCTATATTTAGCATACAGAATGGAAAGAATATATACCCTTTAGCTATACGTATCATGGGTTATATACAAAATAGGGATAAGTGGGAAGCAAAAGCCTCTTCGGATTCTAAAGGTGCTGAAATGGAAGGTGATTATCAAGGTGGGGCAGAACATGCGATTGATGGTAACGTGAATACGTTCTGGAATTCCAGATGGAAAAATCCTATACCTAATCCACCTCATTATTTATGGTTTGACACGAAGAGAGAAACTTTATTCACTCACATTCGTATTGTTCCTAGAGATGTGTTTAAAAACGAGATGTCAGGTAAATTCTATGTAAGTGACAGTGACGTTGCTATCTCTAGTGATGACAGTTCATGGAAAGAAGTGGGTTCATTTACCATGTTAGATACTCCGATTACTCAGATATTTGGTATTGTTCCTACTAAAGGACGTCAGATAATGATTAAAGTTGAATCAAGTACTGATGGTAATAAGACCGCATGTTTTGCTGAAGTCTATGCTTATGGCATGTAAATAAAAACTGGAAAAAGTTGCCATACATATGGCAGACCCCGCAAGATTTTTCTAACTTTATTGCTTGATTTTGCGGGGTTTTCTTATTTAGAGAATATTATTAACAAAATAGCTGATACATGAAGATGAACAGGAAAAGAACTTTATTAATAACGGGACTGACAGCTTTGTTTATGCAAACTTTTGCACAAAAAGCTCCGGAACCCTACGGATTAGTTCCGAGTGAAAGACAATTGGAATGGTATGATCGTGAGATGATTGCTTTTTTTCATTTTGGTATTAATACATTCGAAGAATATGTAAATGAAGGAGATGGGAGAGCGCCGGCCGCTATTTTCAATCCTACCGCTTTAGATTGCCGGCAGTGGATGGAAACACTGAAATCGGCTGGTATTCCATGTGGTATTATTACTGCAAAACATGCTGACGGATTTTGTCTTTGGCCAAGCCAATATACTGATTACTGCGTAAAAAATGCTGCATGGAAAGGGGGAAAGGGAGATGTCGTTCGTGAATTTGTGGATGCTTGTGAGGAATATGGTGTAAAGGCCGGCATATATCTTGGACCTCACGACAGACATGAGCATCTCTCTCCACTTTATACAACTGAACGATATAAAGAGTATTATGCTCATCAGTTAGAAGAACTTATGGGTAATTATGGTAAAATATGGGAAACATGGTGGGATGGTGCAGGAGCAGATGAACTGATTACTCCTGCTTATAAACATTGGTATAAGATTGTGCGCGAAAAGCAGCCTGATTGTGTCATTTTCGGAACGAAAAATTCTTATCCTTTCGCTGATGTGCGTTGGATGGGAAATGAGGCGGGGAAAGCCGGAGATCCTTGTTGGGCTACAACGGATTCTGTAGCGATACGCGATGAAGCTCAATATTATAAGGAGTTAAACGAGGGTGTACTTGGTGGTAATGCATATGTCCCGGCTGAAACGGATGTTTCCATTCGTCCTAGCTGGTTCTATCATGAGGAAGAAGATGAGAGAGTGAAAAGTGTGAAAGAACTTTGGGAGATCTATTGCTCGTCTGTAGGACATAATAGTGTATTACTGCTAAATCTTCCGCCGGACAGACGTGGACTTATTCATTCTGCGGACTCTCTGAATATGGCTTTATTAAAGAAAGGTATAGACGAAACGTTCTCGAAAAATTTATTGGCGGGCTCAAAAATAAATGCAACAAATGTACGAGGTAGTAATTTCCGGCCGGAGAATCTGATAGATGCAGATAAAAAAACGTATTATGCCGGTAAAGATGGTCAAGCAAACTCCGATATTACATTTAAATTACCCCGTACTACGGAATTTGATTGCTTGATGTTGCAAGAAGTTATTCAGTTAGGACATCGGACCACTAAATGGAGTGTAGAATATTCCAATGATGGAAAGAATTGGAAGTCCATACCGGAGGCAAGCGAAAAACAGACAGTAGGGAATAAGTGGATCATTTGTTTTAGTCCTGTGAAAGCTGGTTATGTGCGTCTGCGTATTCAAGATGGTTTGGCATGTCCGGCCTTGCATACATTCGGAGTTTACAAACAATCTTCACTTTTTAAATAATCGGAATAGGTATATTTAATAAAATTATATCAATGAGAGGAATTGCAGGAATATACTTTATCTTCTTTTGTCTACTTTCCGTTTCGGCACAGAAATTTGATCCTAAACAAGGGTATGAAATTCATACTGTAAATGGATTGGTATTAGATAATCAAGAAAGCTACAGTCCGAATTCAAATATTTTTATAGCTAAACGTGAATCTAACAAAGGTTCACAAGTCTGGAATTTGCGTCCGACAGGAAGAGAGGGGTATTATAGTATTGTAAGCCCGCTTACTGAAATGGGGATAGACAATGCAGGACTCGGAGAAAAAGAAGGAGCTATTATTCAATGGGATGCGGATGTAAAAAACTTAAATCAGCAATGGAAAGTGACTAAACTCGATAACGGGAATTATACGTTTTCCAGTGCTACTAGTGGTTATTGTCTAGGGTTCTCAGGGGCAGGTCTTGTGGGAGAACCTGTATTTCAGGTAGAACCGGATGATGCAAAAAGCAATCAGCAATGGAAAATAGTAGAGTCTTCTATGAAAATAGAGCCTGCTCCATTGAAGACTGAAAGCGATAACGACTGGGAAAATGAACGTATCTTTGCCATAAACAAAGAGGATGGGCGTTCTACATTTATTCCATTTGTCAATACGGAGGAGATGAAGAAAGACCCCATTTATCAGTATCCCTGGGAACGTACTAACTCGTCGCGTTACTTCTTGTTGAATGGGAATTGGAAGTTCAGTTGGGTGAAACAGCCTTCTGAACGTCCGAAGAATTTCTATCAGCTTGACTATGATGTGTCTGACTGGAAAGAAATACCTGTTCCGTCCAATTGGGAAATGCATGGATATGGGACTCCTATCTATACCAATATCGCTTATCCTATTCGTAATAATCCTCCTTTTATTCAATCCCAAAGGAAATATACAATAGAGAAAGAACCCAATGCAGTCGGGTCTTACAGACGTGATTTCAGATTGCCGGACGAATGGACAGACAAACAAATATTTATTCATTTCGATGGCATATATAGTGCTGCGTATGTATGGATTAACGGGAAAAAGGTGGGATATACTCAAGGTGCAAATAATGATGCCGAATTTGACATTACGAAATATGTGAAACGGGGAACTAATACGGTAGCTGTAGAAGTCTATAGATGGAGTGATGGCAGCTATCTTGAAGATCAGGATATGTTCCGGATGAGCGGGATTCATCGTGATGTGTATTTGATTGCTACTCCTAAGGTTCGTCTGCGTGACATCAAATTGACTTCTGTGATAAGTGACAGGCTGGATAAAGCAGAATTAAAGGTAGAGGCTGACGTGCGTAACTATACTTTGAAAAAAACGAATGCTTTACTGCGTGTATCTTTGCTTGATACTAAGGGTATTACGGTACGCTCATTCGTTATTGGTGCAAATGGAATTGAAAGTACCAAAGAAGTGAGATGCGAGGGAAAGACAGTCATTAGAGATCCTCTTTTATGGAGTGCGGAAATGCCGAATCTCTATACCGTAAACTTTGAACTGATGGATGAAAACGGTCATGTGTTGGAGGCGACAACCCAGAAATATGGTTTCCGTAAAATAAATATGTGGAATAAGAAGGTATATATAAACAATAAGCTGACTTATTTTAAAGGGGCTAATCGACATGATACCCATCCTCAATTCGGTAAAGCTGTACCAGTGGAAAGTATGAAAGAAGATGTGTTGTTATTTAAACGATTCAATCTCAATACGCTCCGGACGAGTCATTATCCCAATGATCCCAAAATGTATGCTTTATGCGATTATTATGGTATTTATGTAATGGATGAAGCTGATCTGGAATGCCACGGAAATATGTCACTGAGCAATCTTGAAAGTTGGGAAGGTGCCTATGTTGATCGGGTGGTTCGTATGGTAGAAAGAGATAAAAATCATCCTTCTGTGATCTTCTGGTCTATGGGTAATGAGTCTGGAGGCGGGCGTAACTTCGAAGCTTCTTATAAGGCGATAAGAGCATTGGATGACAGGCTTATACACTATGAGGGGATGAATGACGTGGCAGACATCGATTCGCGCATGTACCCTTCGTTGGAAAGCATGATAGAACAAGACAAACAAGAACGGAATAAACCGTTTTTCCTTTGTGAATATGCTCATGCTATGGGAAATGCTGTAGGAAATCTGGAAGAGTATTGGGATTATATTGAAAATCATTCCAACCGTATGATTGGCGGATGTATTTGGGATTGGGTAGATCAAGGTATCAATATGCCCGGACAAGCTACTGACAGATATTATTTTGGAGGAAGTTTTGGAGATTATCCTAACGACAATGATTTCTGTTGCAATGGGCTGATTACTCCGGACCGACGTATTACTGCAAAACTATGGGAGGTGAAGAAGGTATACCAGTATATCACCTTTGATAAGAATGGGGAAAACAGCATAGGACTGCGTAATCGCTATTGTGTATATAATCTACACGATTTCAACCTCCATTATACACTGTTGAAGAATGGAGTTCCATTCAAAGAAGAAGAGTTCTCGCTACCGGACGGAAAACCGGGAGAACACAGAGCTGTACAGGTTTTATATGAACGCTATTTAACGGAAGATGCTGACTATCATATTAATTTGGAGGTAAAACTTAAAAAAGATTGTGTATGGGCAAAAGCAGGACATGTGGTGGCTACAGAGCAATTCCAGCTTAAAAAAGGTCCTGAGGAAAGCATAACTCCTATGCAGGTCGGAACTAATGATTTGATTAAGATTGTCGAAGAAAGAGATCATGGTGTATATATCCGCGGTAATATGTTTGAAGTCGTGTTCGACTCTAAAGAAGGAAAAATGACCGCTTTAAGATATCATGGTAAGAACATGATACATCAGCGCGAAGGCTGGGTTTTCAATGGGTATCGCTCTATAAATAATGATCCGCGGGAGTGGATTGCTTCACAAAAGGAACTTTCATCATTCAAATGGGAAATGGCAGAAGACAAACAATCGGTGACGGTCATCGTTCAATTAGTGGAAAAGTTCGGAAAACAAGACGTAGCTTATTCTGTCTCCTATTGCATACATGGAGACGGAAAGGTGTTTGTTGATGCTTCATTCAAAACAGGATCCGGCTTTGACTTGCCGCGTTTGGCATTGCAGAGTTTCCTGAATCCTGAATTGGAAAATATTGAATGGTATGGACGTGGACCAATAGAAAATTATCCGGATCGTAAGAACGCTGCTTATATCGGTCGGTATAAGAGTACTGTCTCGGACATGGGGGAATATTATACACGTTCTCAAACAATGGGCGGACGTACGGATACACGTTGGATTGCATTAACAGCTAACAATGGAAAAGGACTGAAGATTACTTCTACAGATGTTTTTGATTTTAGTGCTTTGCATTATACAGACAAGGATTTGTGGAATGTAAAATATGGACATGATTTAGAGGATATTCGTCGTTCCGAAGTTGTTCTCAATTTAGATTGTATACAACGAGGATTGGGCAATGCCAGCTGTGGTCCGGGACCTCGTCCGCAATATGAAATAAAGAAAGATACAGTATATCGATATTCTTTTTGGATAGAACCAATTGAATGAAAGACTGTATGATGTGATAACTTGAAAATTAAATAGTGAAATGAAAAATATAAATAGATTCTTATTGTTCTTCTTCTTAAGCAGTGTATTATTGGCTTGCTCCGAGGATGAAGGCGATTCTAGGAGTGAAACGTCATTGCCATATGCCATAATAGGGGAGAATCAGAATATGCCTTCAGGTGGTATTATTATTGCAGAATTCGATGATGCTCCGCGAGGGCAGGATATTAGTAAAATAGTTGACGCTAATGCGGACACTAAATATACTACGGGACACAACACATTTTCTATTATATGGAACGGTGACCAAAGAGCGACTGTGTCCAGTTATTCTTTAACTTCAGCTGACGAGGCTGCAGGGAAAGATCCGAAATCGTGGACTCTTTCCGGATCAAATGATAACAAGATTTGGGTTACGCTTGATTCTAAAGAAGGAGAAATTTTTGAGGAAAGAAAAGAAACGAGAGTTTTCAATATTACAAATGGTACGGCATATAAGTATTATAAGCTGGATATCAATAACAATAATGGAGGCTCCGGGACGCAGATCGCAGAGTGGACATTGAAGCAAGAGGAGGCTATTATTAATATAGATGACTTAATCGAGAAATATGGCAGTGGTTTTACGTATAGTGACTCCAATCCTATGGGGACTCAGTACGAAAATAAGCATGTGACTACAAAGGAAGATCGGGAATGGCTGGCAAATCCTGATAATGAACCGTTACTTCTTCCGGGGACACCAAGTCTGACTCAATTCAAGGAGTTTTATGTGAATCTGTATCCGTTTGGTGAACCTGTGCCGGCAGATGTGAATCAGCATGCTATTGGCGACTGTTGGGCTTTGGCTATTTTTGCGTCTTTCGCTTATCAGTGCCCGGATTTTATCAAATCTATTATCACAAAGAATGACGGTAATACATTTACTGTAAAGATGTTCGATCCTCAAGGTAAACGGGTAGATGTTTGCATCAGATCCACATTCTTGGCAGATGCTTCCGGTAACATTGGAGCTACTACGGGGAAAGGAAATGTTCCGACATGGGCTACTGTATTAGAAAAGGCTATGATGAAATGGGAAAAAATATATCAGGTAAATCCGGATATTAATGGCATAGGCGGTTATCTGGTATCGCCGATGTTTACTGGTGCAGGAGGTAGTTTCTCTTTTGGTCCCGGACAGCTAAAAGCGGCAGAACTTGAACGGGTAGCAAAAGCGTGTTTGCAACAAAGAAAAATTTCAGGAGGTGGCTTTAATGTGGGTGATTTACCGGCCGGGCCGTTGACTACAGTTACATATCATGCTTTCACACTTATGCATTCAGCTGATCCTGATGCCTTATTCTCAATGCGTAATCCATGGGGAATAGATGCGGGCAATGGAGATAAAGTTGACGGAGTCTTGAATATATATGATGACGGAGTTGTGCCTCCGACTGTTGATTTTAGTATAATTGAACCAGGCATAGCTGTCAATTATATGAAGAAAAATTTAGGAGCGTATATTCCTCCTCGATATTCATCTGCCCCTTTATATAAAGCATTACCCTATGAGGTAAGAAAATAATAAAAAGCCATCCCTGGAATAGACGAAAACAGGGATGGCTTTTTAGTTGCACGTTTACTATTCTCAAGCAAAACACTGATTTTCAATACTCATTATAAAACCTCTGGCTAATTTTGCCTAAATGAGATAAAACTAATACCTTTGCACCATATTTACTAATACAAAGAGTATGACTTATCATCATTTATCTGTCCTGGTCCATCGTCAAGCCGAAAAATATGGCGACAAGGTAGCCTTAAAATACCGTGACTATGAGACAGCTCAATGGATTCCTATTTCATGGAAGCAGTTCTCCAGAACAGTACGGCAAGCAGCTAATGCTTTCGTGGCATTGGGAGTAGAAGAACAAGAGAATATCGGTATATTTTCACAGAATAAACCTGAATGGTTCTATGTCGACTTTGGCGCGTTTGCCAATCGGGCTGTTACCATTCCGTTTTATGCAACGAGTTCACCTGCGCAGGCGCAATATATCATTAATGATGCGCAGATTCGTTTCCTTTTTGTAGGCGAGCAATACCAGTATGATGCTGCTTTCAGCATCTTTGGTTTCTGCACCTCTCTGCAACAACTGATTATCTTTGACCGTTCGGTTGTGAAAGATCCCCGTGACGTATCATCTATCTATTTTGATGAATTTATGGCGACGGGAGAGGGATTACCTCATAATGATACGGTAGAAGAACGTACGGAGCGGGCTTCTTATGATGACTTGGCAAACATTCTTTATACATCCGGTACAACGGGTGAACCGAAGGGCGTCATGCTTCATCATTCCTGTTATCTGGAACAGTTTCATACACACGATGACCGTTTGACAACAATGTCGGATAAGGATGTATCCATGAACTTCCTCCCCTTGACACACGTGTTTGAGAAAGCATGGTGTTATCTCTGTATTCATAAAGGAGTACAGATTTGTATCAATCTCCGTCCGGCGGATATTCAGACAACGATTAAGGAAATTCGTCCGACACTGATGTGTAGCGTTCCCCGTTTCTGGGAGAAAGTGTATGCAGGCGTACAAGAAAAAATAAACGAAACAACAGGGTTGAAGAAAGCACTGATGTTGGATGCTATCCGAGTAGGTAGGATTCATAATCTGGATTATCTGCGTTTGGGTAAGACTCCTCCGGTGATGAATCAACTGAAATATAAATTCTACGAAAAGACAATCTATTCTCTACTGAAAAAAACAATTGGTATTGAGAACGGTAATTTTTTCCCAACTGCCGGTGCTGCCGTACCTGATGAAATCAATGAATTCGTCCATTCAGTAGGAATCAATATGGTGGTGGGATATGGATTGACGGAATCTACGGCTACTGTATCTTGTACGCTGCCGGTTGGCTATGACATCGGTTCGGTTGGTGTCGTATTGCCGGGACTTGAAGTGAAGATCGGTGAAGACAATGAAATCCTGCTTCGGGGCAAGACGATTACCAAAGGTTATTATAAGAAAGCAGAAGCTACGGCTGCTGCCATTGAACCGGATGGCTGGTTTCATACAGGTGATGCCGGTTATTTTAAGAACGGACAGTTATTCCTAACCGAGCGCATCAAGGATTTGTTTAAAACATCGAATGGAAAGTATATCGCTCCACAAGCTTTGGAAACGAAACTGGTTATAGACCGTTATATCGACCAAATCGCTATTATTGCCGATCAGCGTAAATTTGTTTCAGCCCTGATAGTACCTGTATATGGATACGTAAAAGAGTATGCAAAAGAAAAAGGTATTGAATATAAAAATATGACTGAGTTGCTGCAACATCCGAAGATTGTAGGATTGTTCCGTGCACGGATTGATACACTCCAACAGCAGTTTGCACACTATGAGCAAATCAAACGTTTCACTTTGCTTCCCGAACCGTTCAGCATGGAACGTGGAGAATTGACTAATACGTTGAAATTGAAACGGGCGGTAGTTGCCAAGAATTATAGTGAGCAGATCGAAAAGATGTACGAAGAAAATGAGAAATAAGTGACAGACGGTGAACGTAAGTATGAAACAATAAACCGTAAATAGTAAGTCGTGAACAATAAAACGGTGAACAATCTGTGTAATAGACAGGTCTGTTCACCGTTTGTTATTTATGCGAATCAGAGTTCAACTACTGATTCGCATTATTTATTGTTTACTCGTTTTTACTTAGTATCCGAAGATCTGCTCCTGTGTCAGTTCTTCAATAGGACCTACAGCTTTCAGCTTGTCCAGTTCCAAATCTTTCTTATCTCCCAAAATGCAATACACATACGTGCGTCCTTTTACCCATTGCTTTTGGAAGTCGGCAATGTCTTTCAGTGTCATGTTCTGTATATCATTGTAGAGCTTGATACGCGGGTCTATGTTTTGGCCTAAATCCTGTGCATTGATATAACTCCAGATGATGTCACCTTTGACAATACGTTCAGTACGCAGGCGATTTGTTAATCCGTCTTTAGCCAGTTTGAAGGCAGCCTCCGATTCAGGCATATTGTTGATGATGTCATTAAATGTGGTGACGGCATCGATCATCTTGTCGTTTTGCGTTGCGATCTGTGTACGTAATATATAGGGGTACTTCAAGTAGTTCGGCGGTAGTATGCTAGCCCAAGCAGAATAAGCCAATCCACGTGTCTCACGCATTTCTTGGAAGACGATGGAGTTCATGCCACCTCCGAAATATTCATTATATAATTTGCGGGTAGGCTCGATGGCTGGATCATACTTCTTGCCGAGATTGGATATCTGCGCCATGTATATTTGTTTGGCGTCATAAGGAGCTATCAGAACTTTAGTAACAGGCGTTTCAAGATAAGAATATTCGTTTCCGGCAGGAATGTCTTTCAAGACTGCCGGAACCTGATGATACTGATTGATGGTAGCTAACAAATCTTTGCTGCTGCTTGGACCGTAGTATAAAATGCGGTGCTTGTAACTGTTCTGATTGTGAATCCGGTCTACTAACTCTTGTGGATTCATATTTGTCAGTTCCGCTTCCGTTAGCAGATTGGTGGCAGGTGATTGGGGGCCGTACATGGCATAGCTCATCAAACGGGAGAAATTCTGGCTCTGATTCAACTTGGCATCAGAACGGGCTTTCAGTATATCTCCAGCCATATTCGCATAGGCTTCTTTGTTTACTTGTGCATCTGCCAGTAGCTTCTCGAATAATTGTACGGCAGCCGGCATATTCTCATTCAGTCCGGAAAGTACGACATACGTGCGTTCGTAGCCCGGAGATACGTAGAAAGTACAAGCCAAGCGATAGAATTCACTTTTCAGTTCCTCCGGTGTCATATCCGAAGTTCCCAGATATTCGAGATAGTCAAATGCTGTTCCTAAAGCCTTGTCATGGTTGTTCCCCATGTCAAAGACATAGATCAACTGGAACAGATCATTGGCTACATTCTGCTTGTAAAGAACCGGAATATCAGATTTCGCCTTTAACTGACTCATGTCTTTCTGATAGTCAAGGAATACAGGCTCGATCGGTTTTACTGCACTTTCCTGTACTTTTACAAGGAACGGACTGGCTACATCACGATTGGTGATGATAGGAGTAATCTCCGGTTTCGTCATCTTCTTTTCGTTCGGGTCTTTTCCCTGTTTCTTGTAGATAACGGCGTAGTTATCTTCTTTCAGGTATTTGTTGGCAAATGTTACAATGTCTTCTTTGGTCAGTTTGGCCATACGGTCGATAGCGGTCACTTCGTCTTTCCAGTCTGTACCATTGATAAATGAGTTGACAAACATGTCAGCACGTCCTTCATTACTTTCCATATTTTGCAGTTCGCCGAGTTTGAAGTTGTTGATGTTGGCTTCCAACATTTTTTCGTCGAAATCGCCGGCGCGGAGCTTTTTGATTTCGCCGAGCAGTAAGTCTTTCACTTCTTCCAGCGTTTGTCCCTGTTTGGGAAGCCCTCCTAACAACAATGCCGAGTAATCCGCCAGTCCCATCGGATAGCCATAACTATTCAGCACTTTCTGCTGTTGATTCAGATCGAGGTCAATCAGTCCCGCTTTTCCGTTGTATAACACTTGGGAAACGACTTGTAGGATTTCAAAGTCTTTGTCAGACACACCGGGAAATCTCCAGGCCAGTGCAACACTTTCAGCATCCGGACCTAATACCTCTTTCACAACAGGTTGTGTGATTGGTGCTTCTTTCGCTAAGTTTAGCTTCGGAAGGTCCGGGTTGGGTTTCAGATCGCCAAAATATTTGTCAATGAGTGCAATTGTCGCATCCGGGTCTAAATCACCGGACATGCAGATTGCCATATTATTGGGTACATACCATTGTTTATAGTAATTCTTGATATTCGTGATAGAAGGATTCTTCAGGTTTTCCTGTGTACCCAACACCGTTTGCGTCCCGTAAGGATGCTTTGGGAAGAGAGAGGAGAAAATGGCTTCCTGCACTTTACTGTTATCACGGGTGAGTGACATGTTTTTCTCTTCGTATACAGCTTCCAGTTCTGTGTGAAAACCACGAATGACATTGTTTTCAAAACGATCTGCCTGAATCTTTGCCCAGTTTTCTATCTGGTTGGAAGGAATGTCTTCCTGATAAACCGTCTGGTCGTACCAGGTATAAGCATTGCTGCCGGTAGACCCGATGGCTGCCATTAATTTGTCATATTCATTAGGGATAGCGTACTTGGAGGCTTCGTAAGAAAGGCTGTCGATGGTGTGGTAGATAGCTTTACGTTTCGCTTCATCCGTAGTCTTGCGATAAATCTCGAATTGTTGTTCGATTGCATCCAATAGAGGCTTTTCTGTCGCGTAGTCTTGTGTGCCAAACTTGTCAGTGCCTTTAAACATCAGATGTTCGAAATAATGAGCAAGTCCGGTTGTTTCTGCCGGGTCATTCTTTCCGCCTACCCTTACTGCGATAAATGTTTGTATGCGCGGAGTTTCCTTGTTTACGGTGAGGTAAACTTTTAGTCCGTTGTCCAGTGTGTAAATGCGGGCTTTTAGCGGGTCATTGGGCACTGTTTCGTAGCTATACTTTTTTTGTGAGTTACAACTGCAAATCACTACTGCCAGGAAGAGTGATAAGCAAGAAAGTTTCAGTAGTTTGTTCATAATATGACAACATTTTAATAACAAAAACAAAGGTAGCAGATTTTTGCTTATCTTTGTCCCCTGATATCTGAAATTTGTAAATAATAAAATTGTAAATCAAATGATTACTATTGAACAACTTAAAGACGTGAAAGAGCGCACTGATGCGCTGAGGAGGTATCTTTGACATCGACGGGAAGAAAATTCAAGTCGAAGAAGAGCAATTAAGAACACAAGCTCCGGGATTTTGGGATGACCAGAAGAGGGCTGAAGCTCAAATGAAACTGGTGAAAGACCTGCAAAAGTGGATTGAAGGCTACAACGAACTCAAGACACTGGCAGATGAACTTGAACTGGCATTTGATTTCTATAAAGAAGAACTGGTGACCGAGGAAGATGTAGACGCTGCTTACGCAAAAGCCAGTGAAGCAGTAGAGGCACTCGAACTCAAAAATATGCTTCGTGACGAAGCCGACCAGATGGATTGTGTGTTGAAAATCAATTCAGGTGCCGGTGGTACGGAAAGCCAGGACTGGGCTTCTATGCTGATGCGTATGTATCTGCGTTATGCCGAGACGAACGGTTATAAAGCTACCATTGCCAACCTTCAGGAAGGTGATGAAGCCGGAATCAAAACCTGTACTATCAATATTGAAGGTGATTTTGCATACGGTTATTTGAAGGGAGAGAACGGTGTGCACCGCCTGGTTCGTGTTTCTCCATACAATGCACAAGGTAAACGTATGACTTCCTTTGCTTCTGTATTCGTTACTCCGCTGGTGGATGACAGTATCGAGGTAAATATTTTGCCTGCCAATATCTCTTGGGATACATTCCGAAGTGGTGGTGCCGGTGGTCAGAATGTAAATAAGGTAGAATCCGGTGTCCGTTTGCGTTATCAGTATAAAGATCCTTATACCGGTGAGGAAGAAGAAATCTTGATTGAAAATACCGAAACCCGTGACCAGCCAAAGAACCGTGAGAATGCAATGCGTCAACTACGTTCCATCTTGTATGATAAGGAATTGCAGCATCGCATGGCAGAACAGGCGAAAGTGGAAGCCGGTAAGAAGAAGATCGAATGGGGATCCCAGATCCGTAGCTACGTATTTGATGACCGTCGCGTGAAAGATCATCGTACCAACTATCAGACTTCAGATGTGAACGGTGTGATGGATGGCAAAATAGATGGTTTTATCAAAGCTTATCTGATGGAGTTTTCTTCACAGGAATCATAAAAAATAAAATTATCAAGTGTTATTTTTGGAAAGTTAAAAGATTTGTTCTTACTTTGTTAGCGTTGAACTTAAAAGCTAACTATTATGAGTAAGGGGAAGAAAAAAGTAGCGATTAGTAAGAAAGAAGAAGAACAAGCACAGAAGGTTGTCAGAATAGTGTTCGTCTCATTAATTATTTTGGCATTGATTATGCTGATTGCATTTTCCTTTTTCGGCTGATAAGTTCACCACAAATTACACAGCCGGCCCAGATTGTTTGGCTATTGATATGATGAATATCAAATTCAATCTGTGGTAATCTGCGTAATCTGTGGTGAACTCTTTGTTTTGTAATGCATTTGTATTCTATGTAATATGAATGTAACTTTTCTGTCATTTTCCTGTATTCGATTTGTCATCTTCGTGTATCCTCACAGTTGTACTTTTGCCGTGAATTTAGTAGCATACAACTGAAATGAGTAGAATCACAACAACCGTCGTCATGCTTTTGCTGGCGACAATGGCCTTTGGACAGGCAAAAGAAGATGCCGGGGATGGCAAGAAGCTGGATAAGCAGACAATGGAATTTAAGGATTACCTGCCGGAGATTCACGGAACTATCCGGGGAAAATATGAATACCAGACAGAAACAAGTGAAAGTCGTTTTGAAGTACGTAACGCGCGCTTCAGTGTTTCGGGAAATGTACATCCGTTAGTTGCCTATAAAGCGGAAATCGACCTTTCCGACGAAGGTTCCATTAAGATGCTGGATGCGTATGCACGTGTTTTTCCGGTGAAAGACCTGAATTTTACGATCGGTCAGATGCGCGTTCCTTTCACGATAGATGCTCACCGCTCGCCACATCAGCAGTATTTTGCCAACCGTTCATTCATTGCCAAGCAAGTAGGAAATGTGCGTGATGTCGGTTTTACGGCTGGTTATACGAATAAAGACGGTTTTCCATTTATTCTTGAAGGGGGATTGTTCAATGGCTCCGGTCTGACGAATCAAAAAGAATGGCACAAAACGCTGAATTACTCCATGAAAGCGCAGTTATTGCCTAATAAGAACTGGAATCTGACACTTAGCACCCAAATGATAAAACCGGAAAATGTGCGGATTAATATGTACGATGCCGGTATCTATTATCAGAATGACCGTTTTCATATTGAGGCGGAATATTTATATAAAATGTACGGCCACGAAGCGTTTAAAGATGTTCATGCGGTAAATAGTTTTATTAATTACGATTTACCATTGAAGAAAGTATTCAATAAAATCTCTTTTCTGGCTCGCTATGATATGATGACCGATCATAGTGATGGTAAGATGGATGAAACGACAAAAGCTCTGATTATAAATGATTATGCCCGCCATCGTGTGACGGGTGGAATCACATTAAGTCTTTCCAAAGCTTTCATTGCCGACCTTCGATTGAACTTCGAGAAATATTTCTATAAGAACTCCGGTGTCCCTAAAGAATCAGAACGGGACAAAATCGTGATTGAATTCATGACGAGATTCTAAAATAAATTGAGACTTGAAAATTGATAATTAAGAATTGTAGTTTTCTGATACATGATGTGAGGTATCAAACGATCATTTTTTTATTCTCAATATTCATTTTTTAATTTATCTTTGTGCCATGGCACAGGAAATAGAACGTAAATTTTTAGTTATCGGTGAATTTAAGTCTTCGGCTTTTGCGCAAAGTCACATTGTACAGGGGTATATCAGTAGTGCTCGCGGGCGTACTGTCAGGGTTCGTATTCGGGATGAAAAAGGTTATCTGACGATAAAGGGAGCCTCTAATGCTTCCGGTACCAGTCGTTATGAATGGGAAAAGGAACTGGCCTTATCAGAAGCAGAAGAATTGATGAGGCTTTGCGAACCGGGGATTATTGACAAGACCCGTTATTTAGTACGTAGTGGCAAACATGTATTTGAAGTCGATGAGTTTTATGGTGAGAATGAAGGACTTATTGTGGCAGAAGTAGAGCTGGAATCGGAAGATGAGGCTTTTGTAAAACCCGACTTTATCGGTGAGGAGGTAACGGGCGATATACGCTACTATAACTCACAGTTAATGAAAAAACCGTATAAAACGTGGTGAGCGTTAACAAATAAACCGTATATTTGTTCTTATATAAAAAAGAGAGCAGTGTATGGATATGGAACAGTTGTACAGCTATGTGCCGCGTGAATTGGTTACTTTTGTTTTAGTAACCTTGTTTTCTTTATTAATCGGACTTTCGCAACGTCGAATCAGTCTGAAGCGTGAGGGTGAAACTACTCTTTTCGGAACCGACCGCACTTTTACCTTTATTGGTATACTAGGTTACTTGCTTTATATTTTAGACCCTACGGATATGCGCCTGTTTATGGGAGGCGGAGCGGTATTGGGATTGCTGTTGGGATTGAACTATTATGTAAAGCAATCGCAATTTCATGTTTTTGGTGTAACTACCATCATTATTGCCCTGATTACTTATTGTATGGCTCCTATCGTAGCTACCCAACCTTCCTGGTTTTATGTCATGGTAATTGTGACTGTGCTCCTGCTGACCGAACTTAAACATACTTTTACAGAGTTTGCGCAACGGATGAAGAATGATGAAATGATTACGTTAGCCAAGTTCTTGGCTATCAGCGGTATCATATTACCGATGCTTCCGCATAAGAATCTGATTCCGGATATTAATCTCACTCCTTATTCTATCTGGTTGGCAACAGTAGTGGTATCCGGCATTTCCTATCTCTCTTATCTATTAAAGCGATATGTATTCCATGAATCCGGAACGTTAGTTTCCGGTATTATTGGCGGATTATACAGCAGTACGGCTACGATCTCGGTACTTGCCCGTAAAAGCCGGAAAGCCTCTGAACAGGAAGCTACTGATTATGTTGCTGCCATGCTGCTGGCTGTCAGCATGATGTTTCTGCGCTTTATGATACTGATACTTATTTTCAGTAGAGAAATCTTCCTGTCTATTTATCCGTATCTGTTGACTATGGCGGTGGTGGCAGCTATTGTAGCTTGGTTTATTCACTCCCGGCAAAAACGCCCGGAAGGCCAGTCTGCTGAAACAGAAGAGGATGATAGCAGCAACCCGTTGGAATTTAAAGTTGCTTTGATTTTTGCCGTACTCTTTGTGATATTTACTTTCTTAACTCACTATACGTTGGTTTATGCGGGCACAGGTGGATTGAATCTCTTGTCTTTTGTTTCCGGTTTTAGTGATATAACTCCTTTTATATTAAACTTGTTGCAAAATACAGGTAGTGTGGCTGCATTGATAATTACTGCTTGTAGTATGCAGGCTATCATTAGCAATATAATGGTAAATATGTTCTATGCTCTATTCTTTGCAGGAAAAGGAAGTAAACTTCGTCCTTGGATTTTGGGAGGATTCGGTGTGGTAATTGCTTGTAATCTCGTTTTGTTGCTGTTCTTTTATATTTAAGAAAAGGGAGCAATTGATCGTTTTTCATTGGTCTTAGTTCTAGTAATTTTCTATTTTGTCGAATATAGTCGATAAAATAGAAGTGTTTTTATCGGCTATATTCGATAAAGTGAAATGGATAAAAAATGAAGAGTAAATTTCATTAAAAAGGAAACTTACTCTTCATTTAAATTCAAAGTGAGATATTTGTTGAATACCTTTAAGTAGTGGTATGACTTGTTACCATTTCCAGTTGTCTTTACTCTTTTCTACGTCTTTTTCTATGTCGGAAGGAAGATTAGGGAAAAAATCAATATCCGTATTAGCTTCTAACTCGTCTATGGTAACCTCATATTTAGAAAAGGGTTCTTTACTATTATAAGATTTATGCTCAAACCAATATCCTATGGCAGAGTATTTTCCATCTTTAAGGGATAACAGTGCCATAAAATAGTATTTGGGAACAGCTATATTATGAGAGCCATCAGATATATATTTTAGTATCTGGTCATCCCTAATTGTTCCCCCTTTTACTACATATAATGTATCTTTTGAATTAGTAATGCTATAGCCTTTACTTTGAACTTGTCTTTCTAAATTTAGCCAAATACCTCCGTTGAATCCATCTTGAATTTGTGGACTCATATTTGACATATAGAATGTTTTCTTGTTGGCTGCTACTGAATATTGTCTGTCTTCAGAGGCGATTAAATGTCCTCTACTGTAGCTAGAACCAGAAAAAGCTTTTTCTCCAAGTCTGTATGCTGGAGGTAATGAAAGATCTTCTGTGAAGCTCTCATGCCTTCCAACGTCTTTGTCAGAAGTGGCAGTGCTAAAAGTGCATGCGACCCAACGAGAATGCATTTTACTACAATCATACTCATAACTATAAGTAATAACCTCTTTGTTATTCTCTTTAGTGGTGTGCGTAATAAACTTATACATATTTCCGGAACGTAAAGCTGGAATTTCAATCCTGCCTGCATATCCCGAAGGCTTTTCAGGATCTGGGTCTGGATCCGGATTTGAGCTATTGCCAGCTAATTGTTTGAGTGTAAACTCTGCTTTTTCTTTCCCAGCTATGATTGTAATAATGACGTTCCGTTCAGCTCCGGTATTTGCTTTCATATATCCACTGATAGAGCCATTTCCATTGCCAGATGCTCTACTCAATGTACACCAAGTCTCACTGCTTGAAGCCTGCCATGTGCCGTCCGCTTTTACACGGATGATAAATCCGCCTCCATTTGCATTGATTTGCGTTTGGTCAATAGAGGCAATTCCTTGATTGGTATTGCCCGGATTGTCCGGAAGTTCAGGCGAATCCTGTTCACTACATGAGATTGCAGTGCTACAGGTTATGAACAGGATGAATAGTCTAAATAATGCTTTTGTCATTTCACTTCTTTAATTAGATAAATAATAGTAGGCAAATGATCGCTATATCCGTTTAGCCATACACCACCTGCTTGCGTCCGTTTAGGATATCCTTTATATTTCCCTTCTTTTTGGAACATAAAATCACGGCGGAAGATTTCATGTTTATAAAATTTCAGTGTACTGCGGTCAGTGCCCAATAAATTCCCGGTGAATACGATTTGATCGAATAAATTCCATTTGCCTTTGTACATCAGAGTTCCGTATCCTTTTTTCAAAGTATCCCACCAAGGATTGTACAAGTCTGTAGGTCCTACATCAGCAGGCTTACGTTTAGCTCCAAGTGCTACAGCCATACTTTTATCCATTGGGTCATCATTCATATCTCCCATAATGACAATTTTGGCTGCGGAGTCTTCCCTTAACAGTGAATCTTTGATAGCTCTAACCTGTTCTCCTGCGCGTTCACGTGCTGGAGAAGCGGCAGCTCTCGAAGGCCAGTGATTGACGATAAAGTGCATTTTCTCACCTGCGATATTGCCACTGGCAATCAGGAAGCCACGTGTCTTATGCACCGTATCATTGATATATACATAAGGTACGAGTTTACTATTTGTCAGTTCGAACAATTTGGGATTATAGAAGAAGGCACAGTCCACACCACGTTGGTCTTCTCCTTCGTAGTGAACATATTGGTAACCTCTGTCCGCTAAAGCCGGTTGCTTCAGTATGTCTTCCAGTACTCTGTAATTTTCGATTTCAGAAACGCCGATAATGGCGGGACCCATTGGTAACTTGTCGGTACTTAACATACTCAATATTTCCGACATGTTTTTCAGCTTAGCCTTATACTTCATCGTATTCCACTGATTAGTACCATTAGGAAGATACTCGTAGTCATTCTTGCCTTCATCATGAATGGTGTCAAACAAATTTTCCATATTGTAGAACGCTACACTGTAGAGGGCAAATTTCTTTTCTTGTCCGTAGGCCATGAGGACGAAAAGAGCGAGTACACCTAAAGTCATTAAGCTTTTTTTCATCTTTAAAATTGATTTTAAAAGTGGGTAATTTGTCATTTGTATGACAAATATCTAAAAAGAAAACGGAAAAACCACCCTTACTAGTTACTTTTTTTGCAAAAAACATTGTTATATATAAAATTCTTTGTTATTTTGCGTAACAGCTTATTTCTTTTATGTTGCAAAACGAAAGACCAATTAACATTAATATAAATTAAATTATGAAACAACGACTAGGGTTAGCGATCGTGCTATTTTGCTTAATGCCAGCACTTTTTGCGCAGCAAAAGGCAAAGCAAAACGCCCGTGAGGACAATGCTTCTTTCATGTTTACAGAATCACAATTGAATGAGGATGATGATGCAGCACAGAGCACATCTGCATTGGTCACTTCTAACAATGATGTTTATCTGTCAAATGTAGGTTATCTGTTTAGCCCAATGAGATTTCGTGTAAGGGGATATGATTCCCAGTATAGTGACATGTATATCAATGGGGTACAGTTTAATGATGCAGAAACAGGACGTTTCAGTTACGGATTAATAGGAGGATTGAACGATGCTACCCGTAATAAGGAGGGGATCGGTCCTTTTGAATTTAACAACTTTACTTTTGGCGCGATAGGAGGTGCCACCAATATCAATTTACGTGCCAGCCAATATGCGGCCGGTTCAAAACTAACACTGTCAGGTAGTAACCGCAACTACATTTTGCGTGGAATGTATACTTATTCTACGGGTTTGATGAACAATGGCTGGGCATTTACCGGATCATTGGGCTATCGCTGGGGTAATGAGGGAAATATTGAAGGAATCAAATATAATTCTTTTTCTTACTTCCTCGGTGCGGAGAAAGTATTTAATGATCGCCATAGTCTCTCTTTGGCAACTTGGGGAACACCGACAGAGAGAGGACAGCAAATGGCGGCAACCGAAGAAGCTTATTATTTAGCGAACAGTCATTATTATAATCCGAACTGGGGATATCAGAATGGAGAAAAACGAAATGCACGTATTGTACGTCAGTTCGAGCCATCGGCTATTGCTTCATGGAATTTCACCATTGACGATAATAAGAAGTTAGTGACAAGTGCCGGATTCAAATATTCCAATTATGGGAAAAGTGCTCTAGGTTGGAATGGTAATGCTGCCGATCCACGCCCGGATTATTATAAAAAGTTGCCTAGCTCAATCTTTGACGTGTGGGAATCTGTTCCTACTGCCGATGAATTGCAGCAGTTTAATGAAGTCACAGATAATTGGAAAAATAATAAAGCTTATCGTCAGTTAGATTGGGATGCTCTTTATTTTGCCAATAAACAGGCGAATGCATTAGGTAAAGAGACACTTTATTATGTAGAAGAACGTCATGATGACCAGTTGGCATTCAACCTTAGTTCTGTATTCAACCATCAATGGAATGAACGTAACAGCTATGTTGCGGGAGTTGCCGTGAATACAACGAAAGGTATGCATTATAAAAAAATGAAGGATTTGCTGGGCGGACAGCTTTATACTGACGTCGACAAATTTGCGGTACGCGATCATGGAGCTAGTTCCAGTATGGTGCAAAATGACCTTGATAATCCTAACCGTCGTATTGGTGAAGGTGATAAATTTGGTTATAATTATAACATCTATGTGAATAAGCAGAGTGCATGGGTACGTTATCAGGGCAACAATGGCGGATCATTAAACTATTTCGCTTCCGGTAAAATAGGATCTACACAAATGTTCCGTGACGGACTGATGAGAAACGGACGTGCTCCGTTGAAATCACTTGGCAGCAGCGGTACGGCGAAGTTCCTTGAAGGAGGTATAAAAGCCGGTATGAATTGGGCTATCAATGGTAACCATTCTTTCACGCTGAATGCCGGATATGAAGAACGTGCACCACTGGCTTATAACTCCTTTATCGCTCCTCGTATTAAGAACGACTTTGTGAGAGACTTGAAAACAGAGCGCATCATTGGTGGTGATTTGACTTATAACTTCAACACTCCATGGGTGATGGGACGTTTGACTGGTTATTATACTCGCTTCCAGAATCAGGTAGAAATGGATGCTTTTTATAATGATAGCGAAGCACGTTTCACTTATCTTTCTATGAATGGCATTGAAAAGGAACATTGGGGAATAGAAGCAGCGGCTACCTTTAAGTTGACAAGCGAACTTTCATTGACGGCTATCGGTACTTGGAGTGAAGCTAAATACACCAATAATCCGGATGCTGTATTGACATATGAAAGTGAGAATGAGTCAAACCTCGATCGTGTTTATGCTAAAGGTATGCGTGCTAATGGTACTCCGCTTTCGGCTTATAGCCTTGCTTTGGATTATAACGTAAAAGGTTGGTTCTTCAATTTGACCGGAAACTATTATGATCGTGTATATATCGATTTCTCAAGCTATCGTCGTCTTGGCAGCGTATTGGATAAAAATGGTGCCGGTGTAGATGCTAATGGAAATCCGGTTCTCCATGTACCGGGTCAGGAGAAACTGGATGGTGGATTTATGTTGGATGCTTCCATCGGAAAATACATTCGTTTACGCAATGGAAAGAGCATTAGCCTTAATTTGAGTTTGACTAATATCTTGAACAATACAGATTTGCGTACAGGTGGTTTCGAACAGAACCGTGATGATAATTACAAAGACGGTGACGCACGTGTTTACAAGTTTTCTAAGAACTCTAAGTATTTCTACGCATTCCCGTTCAACGCTTTCTTGAACATTGGTTATAGATTTTAAGAATGTGTAGTTATCAATCCAAAACAATAAGAAAGGAAGAAACAATTATGAAGAAATTACTATCTATATTATGTACCGGATTGCTGCTATGTGGCGCAGGTCTCACTTCCTGTGAGAACTATGATGATCCGGTGACGGGAAATGCTTATGGCAATAATTCAATCCCGGAAGGACGTACCATTTCAATAGCTGCGCTGAAAGAGAAATACAATGATTTCATCGATACAAGTAAAGATACCTATACCACTATCGAAGGTGAAACGCGCATTGAAGGAGTGATTACCTGCGATGACGAAAGTGGAAACTTATATAAGAAGCTGGTGGTAGCAGATGAGACAGGTGCTATCGTTATCGGTGTTAATGCAACCGGATTGTATGCATTCTGCCCGGTAGGACAGAAAGTGGTAGTCGACTGTAAGGGTTTGCAGATAGGTAGCTATCGTAAACAGGCGCAGATCGGAACAGTATATAATAATTCTGTAGGCCGTATGCCGGAATATGTATGGAAACAACATGTACGTCTGATTAATGAACCCAAATTATATTATCCAGAACTGACACCGATTGAAATTACTACTCCAGCTGATCTTGCTGCTATAGACTTGAAAGAAGCTCCGGTACTGGTTACTTTCAAAGATATAAAACTTTCCGAAGCAGATGGAACAGCGACTTATGCTCCAGGAGATGAAGGTTCAGTAAAACGTTATTTCACTTATGCTGACGGTACGCAGAGTGGAAGTAATCTATTCCTTTATACCAGTGCTTATGCAAACTTCTCAATGGAAGTAATGCCGCAAGGTAGTGTAAATATTACAGGTATTTTGTTGCGTTACAATAACCAGTGGGAGGTTGTTGTTCGTACTTTAAGCGATATCAAACGAAATAATTAATTCAATTAACACATATAATTATGAAAAAGATTCTAAATGCTTTATTCTTGACACTGCTTGCGGTGTTTACATTTAGTTCATGTAGTGATGTACCGGCTCCTTATGATATATTGGGAGAAGGTGATGTTCCGGGATTGACGGGTGATGGTACGAAAGAAAATCCATATAATATAGCTACTGCTTCATTGAAACAAGATGGTTCTGTTGCTTGGGTACAAGGATATATTGTAGGTTCGGCAGATGGGGCATCTTTGGCTGATGGATCTAAGTTTGAAGCTCCTTTTGTTGGTGCATCAAATATTTTGATTGCAGATGATGTGAATGAAAAGGATTACAAGAAATGTATTCCTGTACAGTTAGTTGCCGGAACAGATTTGCGGGCTCAATTAAATTTGGTTGATAATGCGGCTAATCTGGGACAAGTTGTTATTATTAAAGGTACATTAGAAAACTACTTTAAGCAAGCTGGTGTAAAAGCACCTACTGCTGCTGTTCTTAATGGAAAAGAGATTGGAGACGGTGGTGAACCTACTCCGGGCAATGTAACGATTACAGAAAATCAACCTTATTCCGCGTCGTTTGCTTCAGACCTTGCAGGATTTACAGTTGAAAATAAAGTAAGTGAGGGTTTGACTGGAGATGTTTGGTATTATAGTAGTAAATATACTGCCGCTACTTCTAGTTCGTATAATGGGACAACAAATGTTCCAGCAGAAGGATGGTTCCTCTCTCCTGTTTTGGATATGACAGCTATTAGTAAAGCAACATTAACATTTGAACATTCTTCTTATAAAGAAGGTAAGCCTGAAGAACTGATGTTAAAAATTAGGCAAGAAAATGCTACAGACTGGACTGATTTGGTTATTTCTAATTACTCTAATGGTCGTGATAATCATGTAACTACTACCGTAGACCTTACGGATTTTGCATCGAAAAAGGCACAAATAGCTTTTGTTTATAAGAATGAAGCTGGTGGTTCTGATAATACCTGGTATATTTATAATCTGAAAGTTGCTGCTGGTGAAGGTGGTGGAGAAACTCCCGATGATGATCCATTTGGTTTAGATACTTCAAATCCAAAATCGACCTTTAGTGCCGATTTTGAGGAAATTACTGCTATAAATCAGAATTATAGTTTGGAGGGTTGGATTAATAAATCTATCCAAGCATCTAATGTTTGGCAGACTGGAATATATAATAATATAGATAAGTATATTAAAGCGACCCCTTATAATGTCGCTGCTAATGAAACAATGGAGGTATGGTTTATAACTCCAGCTTTTACAGTTAGTACAGCGAACAAATTTACATTTGATTGTGCAGGAGCAAATTGGCAAGCCGATATGACATTGAAAGTATTCTTCTTGCAGAAGGATGCAAATGGTGTGGTTACTAAGAATGAAGTTACTGTCGCTCAAATACCTACTTCTGGAACTAATTTTGAATGGGTGAGAGATATAAATGTTGACTTAAGCAGTTATAATGGTAAGGTTGGGTTTATCGGCTTCCAGTATGCGGTTGTAAGTACAGGTGTGAATAAAAATTTGCCTACATATCAAATTGATAATGTAAAATATGTAGGAGGTGGCGGAGAAACTCCCGGAACTGAAAGTGTAATATTCACAGAAACTTTTGGCGAGACTTTGTCGACAGGTAGTACTGAAAAGTTTGCAATAGCAGATTTTGAAGAATGGACAAATGGGGTAGGATTGGTGTTCTCTACGACAGATCCGAGTAAAAAAATAGAGATTAGAAGAACAAAAACTATATCTAATTGTGTTTGGCTGCCTGCCAAGAATATCTATGGCTTTAAAATAGAAAATATAAATACAACAGGATATCGTGATTTAGTGTTGAGTTACAAAATTTTACCTAATACTCTTGCCTCATCAGGTGTTAAAGCAAATCAAGCTAATATAAATGTTAAGTGTGGTGAACAGATGATGACCATTCCTTCTGTGGAACTTACATCAACTTCTGAATATAAGGAAGTTGAACTTACAGGAATCCCGGAAGGTATTACTTCGATTGAATTTATTTCCACAGAGAATAATCTTGTAGGTTTTCGTCTTGATGATATAACATTGAAAGGTAAGAAATAATAAAGGATATATGGTGATAGGCAGTTATAGCTCTTTGTTATAACTGCCTATTCTGTTATCTTAAATAATATATCTTATGAAATTTAAAATAGAATATATTTTGCTGTGTTTGTGGGGGCTAGGCTTACAATCTTGTAGCAAAGATGAAAACAACAACTCCAATAATTTTGCCACCGGCATCGTAGAACTTCCTGCTCTCCGCAATGGTGTAAACGATGTGTTTGTAACTCACTCTACTACTTTCAAAGGGCAGAAAGTAACCTCTTTCAGTATGGAATACGATAAGAGTAAGAAACATTCCCGTTGGATTGCTTTTCGATTCGATAATCAAACTAGACTGCAAGAGGCAACTCGTAGTGATGAATTTATTCCGGACCCTTCTCTTGATATGGAATATCAACGTACTCAAGTAGATTTTGGGAAAAAAGGTTATGATAGAGGGCACCTCTGTGCTTCTGCCGACAGACTTTATCAACAAGAAGCTAATGACCAAACCTTTTATTATACGAATATGAGTCCGCAACGGAACAATTTTAATACAGGTGTTTGGTTGGCATTGGAAGGACAAGTACAGTCATGGGGGCGTAGCTGTACAGCTTCAGATACCTTGTATGTAGTAAAAGGCGGAACGATTGATAAGGAGGAACAAGTCAAAGAATATATAGGTGGCGACCGTAGCAAGCCTGTTCCTAAATATTATTATATGGCTTTGTTGTTTAAAAAGGGAGATTCTTTCAAAGCAATTGCTTTTTGGATGGAACATACAGACAGTAAACCGTCAAAAACAATAAAACTTGTTGACTATGCATTATCAATAGATGAACTGGAAGAAAAGACAGGAATTGATTTTTTTCCGAATCTAAATGATAATTTGGAAAATGCGCTTGAGGCTACGTATTCAACAAAAGCGTGGCCGGGATTGGAATAAGATCACTCGTTAATAATTTTAGTGCTCATATACTCCGATTTTATAAATCAATCATATAAAGGTAATAAATTATCGGGTACTTGTACTTCATTGCTTTTAAAAAGAGGAAAGTATAAATATAGTTGCTTTTAACTGAATGAGGAGGTGTAGAAAACAGTACGTACTGTTTGAAGTCTATATTTTAATGCCTAAATTTGTCTACGTTTCAATTTTATAAGGATAGGCATTATGGATACTACTTTCAGAATATACCCGATAGGAATACAGAATTTTGAGCAGTTACGCAATAATAACAACGTCTATGTAGATAAGACGGAGTTGATTTATCGTTTGGCTAATACCAATAAGGCTTATTTTTTGACTCGTCCCCGTCGTTTCGGAAAAAGTTTGTTGGTATCCACTCTTCATGCTTATTTTCGGGGGAAGAAGGAATTGTTTCAAGGTTTGGCAATGGAGCGTTTGGAGAAAGAGTGGAATGTCTTCCGGTGTTGCACCTTGATTTCAGTATGACAAAGTACACAGCACTTTCCGACCTCTTGGGACAGTTGAATCTGAACTTATACGATTGGGAAAACTCTATGGAAAGGAAGAAATAGAAGGTACGCCCGCGGAACGTTTCCGGGGAGTGATTCGTCGTGCTTATGAACAGACGGGCAAACCGGTAGTAGTACTTATTGACGAATACGATGCTCCTTTATTAGACAGTAACCATTTGCCGGAACTGCAAAATGAACTTCGAGAAGAAATGCGGAAATTCTTCAGTCCCTTGAAAGCGCAAGGAGCACATTACACGCGTTTGGTTGCAGGTGGCAGATGTTTTTATGTTTTTTCAACTTTATAGAGGAAGGATTACGCATCAAAATTAGGGTCACAACCGTAAGTCATAAACCCAATTCACCTCTGTGTCCTCCGTGTCCTCTGTGGTGAAAAGAATCAAAACTGCATAGAAACGAGTTAAACGTTGCGCTAATGAATGGGTCAAGGGTGAGGGGTGGTGAGGGTAGATTTATAACCTTTTATTTTATTATTTTCTATACTATCTCCTTTTTTATCTATAAAAAAAAATACGAAAGTTATAAATCTACCCTCACCACCCCTCACCCTTGACCCATATCTTATAATAAAAAGATAACGGGGAATCTTAAAAACTCAATCGTCTTTTTCAGATTTACCACAACGTTTTCAGAATACTCCATTATTTTATTCAAAACAGTGCAGGAATGAATCAAATTTTAGGGATATAGCTGTCCTAAACCAAATCCTCCAAGAATTACAATTGAGTCGGCTTGCTGAATATACATAACTTCCAGCATTTATTTCCATATTTCCACCACATTTAAAAAAATATGTATATCTTTGTCGTACGCTTTCTGCTCATCAGCGTGATGAAATTAGCGGGAGGCGCTATATATTACTAATTTGAGTATATGTGTATTATCTCTCACCTCTAAAAATAGCAAGTTTAAGTAAAGAGAGATGATTCGACAGATACTCCACGTGAACGGCTGTATATCAACATATCCGTAAGGAATGTGTTATATATAAACGATTGACGTGGGTGTCTGTTGTTATCATTGTCTTTTACGAGGGTATTGCTAGCCTAAGAGGTGGATAATGGTGCAACAGCATTCACGTCTTTTTTGTGTCCGGTCGGTTATGATTACCCCAAAAGTCTAACCTAAACAATTCCCCGTCCGCCCGAAATACAGAAAACGTGGATGCCGGTTGTGCCACATAAACAAAATAATACTCCATTTTTATTGTGGAACACATTAAAACAAAAGCATTATGCCAAAATGGATTAGCGTAGAAGAAGCGGCGGCCAAGTATGGAATCAACAAAGAAGTAATCTGGCTTTGGGCGGATATGAAAAGATTCCCGATGTCGTATGAGAAAGGTATCACCACTGTTGATGAAGAAAGCCTTATCGGATTCCTGCATCAGAATAAGGATCGAGTTACAGCCGAGTATATCGACACATTGGAAGACCTATGTATTGGAAAAGCAAATATCTGTAACTTATATGCTGAAATTATCGGTTGTCAAGACAAAGAACTCTTGTATCAAAGGGAGCAAATCGCTCGAATGAAAGAGATACAAACAGCTATGAAAAGGCAAAACAGCCGGCTCCGGGATTGTGAGAAAGTGTTCACGAAATATGAAGAGAACTTTAGTACCTGCTGGATTGGAAGAATCTGCGCTCACTTAAGGCGACTGATACGGTTGATACGACGGTAAATACCATTCTATCTCATTTTAAACCCTGAATAGATATATTTAAAGATATCCCTAAACAGAAATGTTTAAAAATACTAGAAATATACTGTAGTAAGATTTTTTATCCATTCGTTTTATATTCTTAACTCCGAAAAATTCGTAAGTGTAGATAAACCAACTACTTTTGGCTCTCGAATTTGCAGCATTTTTGAATGTCTTGCGTCTAATAAACATAAACTAATATATTTCTAGTCATGAAACACAGACTGCTACTACTGATTCTATTCGTATTCGCTACCTCCGTGGCGGGGTGGGCACAAAAATCCACAGCTCCTTCTTATACAGTCAAAGGAGTACTTATTGATTCTTTAACACAAGAGGGAGAGCCGTATGCTACCATCAAAATAGCAAAGAAAAATGCTCCGGATAAAGCAGTCAAGATGGCGGTGACTGGGGCGAATGGTAAATTTCAGGAGAAACTGAATGTCGCTGCGGGCAATTACAT